>NZ_JBMLSD010000515.1:0-1466 GCF_049240685.1 Flectobacillus sp. | reverse complement strand
CGCTACAATTGCATGTCATGCAAGGAAATATCAACATTTTTTTGACCGAAATAGCGGAGGAGTTTCAAGAATTGGCGACAGAGAAAGGAATTGACTTCAGGATTATTCCAACATCTTCTCAACAAACCCAATGGTTTGACAGGCAGATTCTGGAGAAAATTGCGATTAATCTTCTCAGCAATGCCTTTAAATATACCTCCAACGGCAAAAAGATTGAGATACAAATATTGGAAAGCTTAGAAAATTTTCAGCCTCAGTATCAGTCTCAACTGCGCATTAGCAATGGCTATTCTAGCGCTCAAATGATTTATCTCCGTGTGGCTGATGAAGGAATCGGGATTTCTCAAGAATCTATTTCGCAACTTTTTGAGCGATATTATCGTACCACAGAGTCGCATATTGGTTCAGGTATTGGATTGGCTTTTGTCAAAAGCTTGACAAAATTACACAAAGGCTCGATATGGGTAAGTAGCCAGCGAGGTGCTGGTACCGAAATGTTGATTGGTATTCCTTCAGGAGAAAAAGATTATCTCGAAAATGAAAAATGGTTGAGAAACAGAACTCAAATTAGACTAGAAAGTCTTTCAAATTCACTAGAAAGTCAATTTACCGAGCCAGAAGTCTCTTCAATACTATCCTTTTCGCAAGCTTCTACCCACAAAATTTTGATTGTAGATGACAACGAGGAACTACGAACATTTTTGAAGGATGCTCTTCAACCTGAGTATCAAATTTTAGAAGCCGAAAATGGGCAGTTGGGATACGAACAAGCCAAGCAACATCATCCCGATGTGATAATTAGCGATGTCATGATGCCTGTCATGAATGGTGTTGAATTTTGTAAAAAGCTCAAAACTGACCCACTTTTGAATCATATTCCGTTTTTGATGCTCACTGCCAAATCGGCCTCAGAAGCTCAATTGGAAGGAGTTGCCTCGGGTGCAGATTATTATTTTGCCAAACCACTCAGTATAGATATCCTTGTGATAACGCTCAAAAATATTCTCAGTCAACGCCAAAAATTGAAAGAGAAATATGGTTTTGCTCAACTATCCGAAAAAATCCAAAAAATAGACGAAGAAAAAGACCAAGCCTTTTTGCATGATTTTTTACAAATTATTCATGAAAACCTTTCAGACCCAGAAATGAATATCGAGTTGATTTGTAATAAAATAGGCATGAGTCGTACCAAACTTTACTCAAAGGTCAAAGATTTAACAGGTCAACCGATTGGAGATTTTATCAGAAGTATTCGCTTAAAAACAGCGCTTCAACTCATGACCGAGCAACAAATGCCAATTGCCGAAGTGATGTATCAAGTGGGTATTCAAACTCAATCCTATTTTACCAAAGCCTTCAAAAATGAATTTGGCAAAACACCAATGCAGTTTTTGAAGGAGTTGAAGGGCTGAGGGGTTAGGCAAGGAGGGGATAGGGGTTAGTGTTATGGTTATGGTTGAGGGATC
>NZ_JBMLSD010000514.1:0-4715 GCF_049240685.1 Flectobacillus sp. | reverse complement strand
TTCACACAAAATACTTCAGTTCTTAAAGAAAAAAGAATTTAATTTTTGAACCTTACGCTTTCAGGTATCGGCTTTCGGCGGTAGGCTTTGTAAAAAAGCATGGCTGTTAAAAAACAATTTTAACACTCTTTGCGCCTTGTGCCTGTTGCCTTGTGCCTAAAAATCAAACTTCACTCTAAATCTAACTGCCAGCGAACTTGGTGCATTTGGATGGTCGAGATAAGATAGTCGTTTGAGGAGGTCTATTCTAAGAATTTTAAATACGTTTTCTACCCCTACACTCATCTCCATATAAGGTCGGTGATCTAAGGAATAGGTAATAGGGTCGCCATTGGCATATTTTGGAAACGCCAGTAACTGATTATCCGACGATGGTTTATTCTGGTCAGATACGCTTCCCCACAAACCTGTAAATGTGGCTACTTCACGGATTTTGAGTCGGTTCAACAAGGGGATTTTATTAAAGAAAAATCCGTTGAAATGATGATCGAAAAATATGGTAGCATATTGATCACTTACAAACTCCAAGAAGTTCATCAAGTTATAGGACTCTAACTGATACGAATACGTTTGGTTGGCTCTATGAATGAGCAACAGCGGAAATGGCACTTTCCCCCATAACTTAGCTCCTTCAATCGTTAAATTGGTATAACCCAATGGCGGAATATTTACCCGTTTGTACATCTGTGCCATCACGCGACTATATTCGTATTCACTTCCCAAAAATCCTTTTGGCGAATAATTATAGCGTAGTTGAATAACGGGATATTGATTCACAATCGGGATACGATAGTTTTTTCCTTGATAAAACTGCTCATTAGGCGCATATCTCAACCCTACCCCAAATTCTGTATTGTCGAGTTGAGGTACGGTTTGTCCTAAGCCATTTTCGTAGGTCAACGAGCCCGTTGGTGTTTGAATTGTTTTCTTGATTTGTGCGCTCCACGCTACCCCAGATTTCGATTCTCGTAGCCAGTCGAGTGTCCAAACCTGGTTGTAGGTTCGTTGGTTGTTGATACCTCTTTTGAAAGAAAGTAAAAAGTTATCTTCTTGAACAAACTGTAACTCTTGCCCAGGGATTTTTAAGTCATTTTGATAAGACAATCGTAAATGTCGAATCGGATAGGTATAAATATTATGGTCGGTCAGTGATAACGTCGCCGAGGCAAAATACTTCCACTTTTGATCACGGAAACCATAAGCCGAATATACCTCAAAGGCCATTCGTTCGCTAAATTTGGCAGTAGTACGCCCGCCCAAGCGCAGACGGAGTCCTTCAACAGGGTTGAAGCTATAAAAAGTATTTACAGGCCCTATTTCGAAGGCTCCCAAAGGTTTGTATCCCTCCAACAAGAAAGAGGCCGTATTCATAAACCTTTGGAATGCTGGCACACTTTTGACACTATCAACCATGGTGTAAATACCCATCTCTTTGGTACTAAGTGGTTGGTGACGTGCATGAGCCCAATAATCATCTTTTCGTTGAGTGGCGTCTTTGAGCACTTCGGTACGATATCCCTCAAAATGGCTTGCTTCTATAGGCATATTGAGCTTATAGTCATGATAGGACACGCTTCTTTGCCCAAATAAGCTCATACCATTTTCTTTTTTCAGAGGGTTAAATTCAATGATTAAATCGTCCTTGGTAAGCATCAAACCTTTATCACCCACAAATTCAAATTCCTGCACAATTTTGAGGTCGGTAACAAAATTGACATTAATATCTTTCGAAAAACCCATTTCTACCTTTCGTACCGCATAGCTCGAATCCATGGCTACGAGCATTTGCCCTTGAAACAATTGGTCATTGGTATTGCGAGGTGCAAAGCCTAGAGTAATGCATTTTACATCTTTATAAACGATTGTATCAATAATGGCATAACGATAAAACTGCGGTGCAATCGGTGAAGTCGGCCCTAAAAACTGCTTCGCCAGTAATAGAATATTGTTGTCATAAAAATTGACCTCCTGATACAATGCCTCCAAATAAAGTTTTATCCCATTGTTATCCACATAGCCACCCAGACCAGTCATTTTATCTCCAGTAATAAGTTCTTTTTTAGCTTCTGGATTTTTACGGTAATACACATCCGAGATAGTCTCCTTGAGATACATGGGCAACGTAACCTTCCCAGTGATTTTGGAGGTATCGAGGTGGTTAAATACAAAATCAAACTTGCGAAGAGAGCGCTTATTTCTAAATTTTTCAGAAATATTACTCAAATCAAATTCTAACTTTTCGTATTTATTGTATTGATAAAAATCAAGTGCCTCGGGGCGATTTTTTGATTTATGCTCAATCACCTTTCGTACCAGTTGCACGGCAGGATTGTCCTTATTGCGGTATTTATCTTTTTTCCCTTTTACCACCACTTCGTCCAAACTCGTATTGAGCGATTGAAGACGCACCGTAAGTTGTTGCACGTCTTTGGCCGTTTGAAAGGTTTTGGTTTGGGACTGATACCCAATAATAGAGATTTTGATAGAAGGATGCTGAGCGGAAGTTTCTATAAAGAAATTACCGTTGAGGTCGGTTTGCGTTCCACGGTTGGTGCCTTGAATCAAAATACTAGCAAAAGGAATCACTTCGCTGGTCTTGGCATCAACCACCTTTCCTTTTACCTTGATATAAGTTTGTGCACTAGAATTCCAAGCAATTAGTAGAATACAAAAAAGCCAAAGTGGTCGATAAAACGCTTTCAAAATAAATTGATTTGATAACATAATTAAGGGGCAAAGATGCAATGCTAAAATGGTATTTCGGGTTATGGAATTATTAATTTAGCATTAAAGAAAAATATATGTAACATACTGATAAACAAGCGAAAAAAGAATAATAAACAGATAACATTCCGATAACCTTTTCTCCATTTTGTTCAAGTATTTTGGTTCGAAATTAAACCCCTTTTTACCCATGACAACCAAAAGGCTTATCTACCTTTACTCGGATTCTAGCTTTACCCCATGGAAGGAAAATATTTTTGCTCGTACAGTAGCTAATTTTTTAGCCTCCACACCCGAAGAATATTACCCTTATGTTACCCATTTTGTAGGATTTACTTCCGAATTTGCCAATTTTCTTAAACAGTTTGATATTGTATTCAACGTATGTTATGGTTTTGGCGACGAAGGACAACATGATATCGTTCGTTGGCTCGAAGATAATGGAATTAAGCATACTGCTAGCAATTATCAGTCACAGATATTGGCCAAAGATAAACTACATTTACCAGAGGTATGTGCCAAAGTGGGCGTTCCGACACCAGCTATCATTCCTTTGAGTGAAATTAGTACTTCCAACTTTAATCGCTTTATTGCCAAGCCTCGTTTTGGAAGTCTTCATCAAAATATGTTGGTATTTGATAAAGAAAGTATTCCTTATCAGCAGTTATTGGAAAAGGATGAAATGATTATCCAACCGTATCTTTCGGGTCGAGAATTTACTGTTGGTGTAATTCCTAACGAAGAAGCGAGCGATTACATTTGTTTGAATCCCTTAGAAATTCGTCCTGACGACGAGCGAGAAGTGTACATTGCAGGACAGCAATACGGTCGTACCGAAAAAGTGTTGTATCACGACTTGGATACGGAGACTTGCCAAGCCATGCAGGAAATGGTTTTGCGTGTACATCATGCCTTAGGATTAAGAGGAATGTCACGCACAGATGTACGTGTGTCAGACGGAAAAATCTATATTTTGGACATCAATACCATGCCAAATTTAGATTCAAATAGCTTTTTGCCATTTATTGCTCAACATCAAGGCATCAGTTTACAAGAAATTTTCAGAAGAATTTTGTTACGTCTCGAAAAAGAGGAACAAGTAAGAGAGCGAGGTCTGGTAGTTTCAGAATGTATTTGAGTTGTGAGTGATGAATTGTGAATGATGAATTGTGAATGATGAATTGTGAATGATGAATTATAAGTGTAAATTATTAATAAATGGTGTTTTTCACTCGAAATTTAGCGATAAAAAAACATTATTCACAACTCACAATTCATCATTCACAATTCACTGCCTAATTACTAAAACTTTGATAGCAAGGTTGCAGCATTCTTGCTGTTTTTTGCGAAAGAATAGCATATTGATTTGCCTTTTCGATAGAATGGTGTCGTTCCAATCGTCGGATGGCAAATTTTAAAGGATTATCATTTGAAATAAAAACCAAGGATACCAGCCATTCACCATTTTGCTCATCGACCATATATCCTACCAAGGAGTTTCCAAGCCATCTTTCATCCTTCACCACTTCCAAATCATCTTTCTGACCTTTTCCTTCATTCGAATAGTTATAATTAAAAATAGGTAGCTCCATTCGATTGTATATTTAAACTATCCAAGAATTTATTAAACTTTTTAAATATAACGATTTGATAGAATAAATGTTTCTTCGAGGAGAAATATTTATCATTGTGAGTGAACAGGGGCAAAGGCACAGAGGGAATTTAGGGGATAGGATTTAGGCAAGGAGGCAGTAGTTTTTTATTGAGGGAACAGCGGCAAAGGCACAAAGGGGGTTTAGGGGATAGGGTTTAGGCAAGGAGGCAGTAGTTTTTATTTAGGGAACAGGGGCATAGGCACAGAGTGGGTTTAGGGGATAGGCGTTAGGCAAAGAGGCAATAGTTTTTTATTTAGGGAACAGGGGCATAGGCACAAAGGGGGTTTAGGGGATAGGGTTTAGGCAAGGAGGCAGTAGTTTTTTTTTAGGGAACAG
>NZ_JBMLSD010000513.1:0-1949 GCF_049240685.1 Flectobacillus sp. | reverse complement strand
TGATAATCAACTAAATTGTCGTTAATTAAGTAAACGTTGGAGTTTAATTTACTTAACAAATGCAAGTTTTAATTAATAATTTTAAAAAGCAAGAATTCATCAAAAAATGTAGAAATATGAGTTTGTGATTCAAAAGCGTTCATGAATATCGCAGAAGTTTAAATTCATAAGGCTAAAATGTTTTACTGTACTTCGTTCTAACATTGTTTTGAATGGCTGTCAAAATATTGCAAGTTGCTGATTATTTGTTGTTTATATGATATTCATGAGTGTATTTTTTACATTTTGACTCATAAATTTATTCATTTACAAACGATTATAAGTATTTGTCAACGTTTGTAAATGACTATTATAGGATCAATTAGTAACAATTTTCTGCTTAACTTGCTTAACAAACTCAACAGATACTCCCGCAATATCTGCAATTTGCTCTAATGTTAATGACATTTTAGCAAGTAGATTTTTTACAAATCTTTCCTCTGCTTTTTCTTGTCCAACTAGAAAAGCTACGTCCCTTTCTTCATCTATGTATTTTGCAATGCTGTCCATCACTATATCTTTTAAATTTTGTTCTAATTTACGCAGTTGAGCTAATATACGCAACTGTTTGAAATACTTTTTTAACGATAAATCACTTTGAGTTGTTTCTTCAAGTCGAGAAATAATTTGTTTAAGTACAAAATCTGTTGATACATTATTAAAATCAGCCAAAATACTTAAAATTATTTCTTCGGGTTTATTTGAATTTAGAAAAAGGCTATAATCAACGGTGGCTAATGCCAGCAGAGGAAACTCGAATTTCAGCATTGGTAAATCAATTTTTGTTGTCATTCGAGGCTTACTGTTTCCAATAAAAATGACAAATTGCCGAATCGGTAGCTTGAATTTACGTGCCAACATGAAATAATATTCCCCCATCCGATAAATCATTTCAGATTCATTGGCAACTTGAAACTCAATGTGTAGAATAAAGACTGAACCGTCTTGGTCGGTTACTTTCTTCAAAACATCGGGTTTACGCTCTTTTGTGTGCTGAATATCATTGGGTACATCTTCGACTGATAAGGCATTGATGCTCAAGACGTTTTGCATAAGGCTTGGAATTACGGCCTCAATGTTTTCTTTGAAAATCTTATCGTATTGATTAGCTTGTTTTTTCATTTTGCAAAGTTAGCAAAATGTCGGCAGAAGTGCCAAAATACAACAAAGGAGCAGAAAAATTCTAATAAATGCCCAAATCTGGCTGAATTAGTGTTTTATAAAAAATTGTTGATCAAGTAAGTTGTCGTTGATTAGGCAAATGTTGGGGTTTTGTTTACTTAACTTTTGCAATCGTCGGCAAAACTTATTTAGTTTACAAATCAAAACGTAGGATCATTGAAAAAAGCTATATTTGTTAAACGTGTTTGGCTGGTGAATGAGTATCCCGACTACTTCGTTGCGGATGATAATAAAATGTATCGCATAAAAAAAGATGTCAATGTGAGAGCATGTAAATTGACCCAAATTGGCTACTCGCAGGGGTATGTTCTAAAAAGTCGATTTTTCACATTGAATCGATTAAGGACTATGCTAGTCAAAAACGAAACCGCTGATACGGAGACGATGTATCTTATTATCAAAGATTAATACATTTGGTCTTTTGTCGCCCTTTCACGGTTCTTCTCAACGTAAGTGCAAACTGACTGGTTTAATGTTTTTAAATACTACAAGTATTTCTTGTGAACTATGGCTATGAGGCAATTCCTTGTGCTTGAAAGCCTCTTAGATTATTTTTGATCTTGGAAAAAGAAATACTTCTCATCGAAGTCAGCAGTTAACCAAAAAACCTCCTACTTCCGGATTCGCAGTCAGTGTTTAATTTCATGCCATTTAAAAAATCGAGTCAAAGGAAACACCAGCTTTTGTAGCGAACGGATTTTGGTCGATGGTCGAAAAACTGATTTGGC
>NZ_JBMLSD010000512.1:0-4232 GCF_049240685.1 Flectobacillus sp. | reverse complement strand
TAAAACACAAAACTTAAATATAATTCTGCACGATTACTTAGTATTATTATATAACAAAAAATCCCCAAACAATGTGTTCGGGGATTCGTAATTTATTTTCATGCCACTTTTTTCATTCTGCGCAAAGCCGTTTTTTCAAACTTCGAACGAGCATATTCTAGTGTTACATTAAATTCTTTGATTTCATCTTGCGAAGGCAGCTCAAACATCGCATCCGTAATAATTGCCTCACATATCGAGCGCAATCCACGAGCTCCTAATTTAAACTCCATCGCCTGCTCAACAATGTACTGTAAGGCATCCTCGTCAAAATGAATATCGATATCTTCCATTTTGAAAAGCTTTTCGTATTGCTTTGTTATTGCATTTTTAGGCTCTTTCAAAATCGAAAGTAGCGTTTCTGCGTCTAATGGGTTAAGAGATGTTAATACTGGCAAACGACCCAACAACTCAGGAATCAACCCAAATGATTTCAAATCTTGAGACGAAACATAACGCAAAAGGTTTTGCTCATCAAATTCATCTGCAAAAGAAGCGCCCTTCTTAAACCCAACAGGTTGTGTATTCAAACGATTCGCAATATGACGTTGAATACCATCAAACGCACCCCCACAGATAAATAGAATATTTTCGGTATTGACCGCAATCATCTTTTGCTCGGGGTGCTTACGACCTCCCTGTGGTGGACAGTTTACCACTGCGCCTTCCAACAGTTTTAGCAAAGCTTGCTGTACGCCCTCACCCGACACATCACGTGTGATTGAAGGGTTGTCCGACTTACGAGCAATTTTATCTATTTCATCAATAAACACAATACCCATTTCAGCTTTTGCAACGTCGTAGTCTGCCGCTTGTAACAAACGCGACAAAATACTCTCAACATCTTCGCCTACATAGCCAGCCTCTGTAATCACCGTAGCATCAGCAATACAAAACGGCACTTGAAGCATTTTGGCAATCGTACGAGCCAAATAGGTCTTGCCTGTACCCGTTTCTCCTACCATGATGATATTCGATTTTTCTATCTGTACATCATCATCCGTTTTGGGCTGCATCAATCTTTTATAGTGGTTATACACCGCCACACAAAGGTGCTTTTTGGCTTCATCTTGTCCAATTACATACTGGTCAAGATATTTCTTCATCTCAACGGGCTTTACCAATTCAAAACGAGGGCCTCCCTTTCTTTTGTCACCTTTGAAACTACGTGACGTAGGATTTACCTCTTGTTGTACTACCTGATAAGCCTGAGTGACACATTCACTACATACATGACCCTCCATACCCTGTAGTAACAATGGCACGTCTTTTTGGCCACGACCACATAGTGTACAATGAGGCTGTTGTTGTTGTTTCATTCTATGTAAAAAATAAGAGAGTTGTGAAATGTTTTTGTAAAGTTATGAGCAAACAAAACGGTAATATGTTTTTTTTTATTCGTTTATTAAAAAAACAAAAACTACTGTTTTGCCGATTTACAAATATCTCAACTCTTGTAAAATACAAATTGAAAAAAGAGTTTCGAGCCAATAGATTGCTTCTAAACGATTCAGGCAGCTTTTGGGCGAAACTATCTACAAAAGTACTGAATTTATACTAAAAATGCTTACTCCTTCGACAAAGGAGTAAGCATTCATGTTGTAATTTACGAGAAAAACAAAATTTTCGTAAATCATCAAAAATGTTGAACCAACTACGGTTCGCGCGTAAGAATCTCATCGATTAAGCCATATTCTTTGGCTTCTTCGGCACGCATCCAGTAGTCACGATCAGAATCACGTTCGATTTCTTCAAACGATTTGCCCGAGTGTTGTGCCAAAATTTCGTACAATTCTTTACGAATTTTTACAATTTCGCGAGCGGTAATTTCAATATCACGAGATTGACCTTGTGCACCACCCGACGGCTGGTGAATCATAATACGAGCATGAGGAAGAGCCGAACGCTTACCTGCTGCACCCCCAGCCAACAATACTGCACCCATCGAGGCAGCCAAAGATGTACAAATCGTAGCTACGTCAGGACGGATATACTGCATAGTATCATAAATACCCAAACCAGCATAAACCGAACCACCTGGGCTATTGATATACATCATAATGTCTTTACGAGCGTCTGTCGACTCCATAAACAACATCTGAGCAACGATGATATTGGCCATATAATCATCTACTGGTACGCCCATAAAAATGATACGATCCATAATCAAACGTGAGAATACGTCGATTTGAGCAAAACGCATCGGACGCTCTTCAATGATATATTGAGTCATGTCTTCAATAAATGGACGGCTTTGTCCACCTATTTGGTTCATGTACTGATCTACTGCTAGGCCATTCAAACCTCTGTGATGAACAGCATATTTTCTGAATTCTTCTGAACTTAATTCTTTGTGAAACATAATTTTATAACCGTTATTTTAAACTGTAAACTTCTAAATCTGCAAAATGGTTCGAAGCAAATTATAGTTGAACTTTCAAGTCGTCTTGCAGTGTTTTGCAACTAAGAGGTAGTTCTTTTAAACAAAGATGCAAAATCTATGAAAAAATCCTAATCAGATTTTCAGATAAATTCTCGGAAAATACGATTTTTCACTATGATTTTTATTACCCTTCAAAAAGTTTTAAAAATACTTTCTTGTAAATCAAAGGATTATACCAATTGCGGTACTGGATTAACAAGTTCGACGTAAAGTGGATATTTTTCTATAATTTTTCGAGACTAACCAATTTCATTTCTGAGTCTATCATAACCAACTCAACCTCATAAGATATATGAAACAACAAGATTCTATTCCTGATAAAATCAGAAAAGCTCGTGTACTCAAAGGGCTTTCTCAAGAAAATGTAGCCGATATGCTAGGTATTTCGACTACTGCCTATGGCGATATCGAGCGTGGCAAAACAGCACTCAGTATCAAACGCGCCCAAGAATTATCTAAAGTGCTAGACATTCCTGTACTTTGGGACGAAAATGAATTGACCAAATCTCCACCAATAGATACACTCTTGGAGGAAAACAAATATCTCAAAGCCGAAAACCTTCGCTTAGAAATAGAACTCAAATTTTGGAAAGAAAAATTTGAACAACAACTCTATTTGGAAGCCTATCGTATACTTCAGCAAAAACAACGTGAGCCTATTGGCTTTTAGGTAAGTGGGTAAAGCGTCAAGTTGTGTGTTTAGGCATTAGGCAAAAGGTCTTTAGAATTTCATAAAAAACACCTTTATTTCTTTAGTTTTCGGCCTTGGGCTTTGAACAAAAGTATCTTTGTATTTATTAAAGGATTTAAAACTATTTGCCTAGTGCCTGTATAGTAATTACTTCGCTATTCTAAAATACGAATAGAAAACTTCACTGGGTCAACGGGTTTTTCGTTGAAGGCTCTGGCTTCCTTGATTTTATCGACTACCTCCATTCCTTGGGTCACCTCTCCTATCACGGTGTAAATACCGTCAAATTTGCGAGCCTCCTCCGCATTGGTAATAATAAAAAACTCACTGGCCGAGGTATTTCCCTCGGGGTTCATGCTGGGGTCGTATTGTGCCATTGCTACTGCACCACGTTTGTGGGTATATTTGGCGGTATTTACCTCGGTAGGCAAATCATAGTCGAGGCGGTACATCCATTCGGCTCCGCCTTGAATAGCTGTTTCGTACACAATTCGATAAAAGAACAAATCGGTATAATAGCCCCCTTTGACCAATCGCACAAAGTTGGCTCGGTGTAATGGAGTTCCGTCGTATAGTTTGATGCTAAAGTCGCCTAAACGTGTAGTTACCAATAGCTTTGTTTCAGGATTTTGTTTCCCAAACTCTTCTAAGGTCGAACGAACCTCTTTATCAAATAAGCGCATATCTTTTCGGCAAGCACTTAGGCACAACAGCAGCCCCACAAACATCCAGTACCGATATAAATTTCTATTCATTATATTGTTATTTAACAAAACTGAGCGTTTTGACTAAAGCCTTTATTAAACTTTTGAGATACCAAATTTACCAATCTTTATGAATGTCTTTCACAAAGAATTGATAAATTTATAACAAGCTACGTACCTCAATTCCTCTAAGTAATTTCTAATTTTTTATTAACGAATTTTAAAACAAAGGTTGATTTATTGCATCTATTATAGCCATAAATCAAAAATTGAATAAATATAGCATTAGATAAGTGGGTAAGTAATTTTGTAGAATTAGATTTAATTTTTTTGTTTTTAGGTAATAGGTAATAGG
>NZ_JBMLSD010000511.1:0-2289 GCF_049240685.1 Flectobacillus sp. | reverse complement strand
AAGATGAAAAAACGATTAGCTACGCTACTTTTTCTCCAGATAGTAAATGGCTCATTACAAAAGATGAAATAGTTGGAGGTACTTCCAAAGTTTGGTCTGTAGAAACGGGAAAAAATCCAGACTTTTTAAAAGATGAAAAAACGATTAGCTACGCTACTTTTTCTCCAGATAGTAAATGGCTCATTACAAAAGATGAAATAGTTGGAGGTACTTCCAAAGTTTGGTCTGTAGAAACGGGAAAAAATCCAGACTTTTTAAAAGATGAAAAAAAATTAAGTAGGGTTAAATTTTCAAAAGACTGTAAGAGCCTAAGTATCATCACTCAACACCAAGTAAAAACCTACGACATAGCCACAGGCAAATTAATCCAATGGCTAAGGCTTAATAAAAAGCCTAAAGACATTGATATTATCGATAATCGCTATCTCTATGTCACGGTAGGTAAAGCAATTGTTAAAACAGATTTACAAATACAGCATGGTAACATAATGAGCTATGGAGATGGAGAGGAATTGGATTATGAGTACGATGAAATTGTAGAGTGGAAAAAGGCTTTTGAAAAGGATTATTTGTTACCGATGGATCAAGAAACTTATGATAAGTATATAAATACTACAAAAAAATAAAAAAGCTCTCTTTTAAGCATGTAGCTTAAAAGAGAGCTTTTTTATTAAAAGTTTAAACCATGTTTAAACCGAAAATTATGGTTTAAACCAATATAAACAAAAAAGTCTCACAATCTATTGATTATGAGACTTTTAATCGGCGGTCTGGACGGGACTCGAACCCGCGACCCCATGCGTGACAGGCATGTATTCTAACCAACTGAACTACCAAACCTTATTTTTGTGACTTTACAACTAGTAATTGCTATCTTGTTGTTTTATCGTGATGCAAAATTAGTCAATTATCTTGATTAAACAAGCTATTTATGACAAAATAGTTAAATGAATTTTACACAAAAACAATAAATAATTCATAAACAACTCATTATCAGCTATTATAACAATGATATTTTTTGTGTATTTTTCAAGTAAAACGTCATTCTATTCATTCGTAGAAAGTCGTCTTCTGGTAACATATTGCAGAAAACAAGAAAAAGTATAGATTAGTAACAAAAAATATCAATATAAAAGGGGAATTATTTTATGTCAAAAAAGTGCACCAAGATGAACTTTTTTGACATATCAGAAGATTTGCTTAGCGAATTAATTTCTGTGCTTTATTAGCTCGATGAGTCCTCTTGCTCTCCTACCATTCTCTTCATTGCATCTCTCAAAGACTTAGGTCGCTGATTCGTCCAAATTTCTTGGATATATTCTTTACAAGCGTCCAAACTACCAGAAAAACCAGCCTCTCGCCATCCTGGAGGAATACCATGAGCAGCAATTATACTAGGTGGTAAAATGTTATAAATTTCCTCATAATTTACGACTACGATGTAAGTTCCATCTTGCTGTGCCTGGTTGTCGTTTTCCATAATACTTGATAATTACAATAGGGTTGTGCCTCCGTTATCGCATTTCGGCTTTGCGTTGCTATACTGAACGTAATTAAACTGTTCAGACACTCTTTTCCAAAAAGTCATGAGTGACGTACTGTTTCCAATAAAGACTCAGATATCGACAAATCTACATTGTATTGAGAATCAAATACTTGCTAAAATCTCGTTGTCTCCATGATATTTATAGAGTGAACCAAACAATATACTAAGGAAAGGTAGCATTTTGCTCAATATCTTCCAAACAAAAAAGATGTCAATTATTAGTCTTGTTTTGTCTTTGCTTAATATGTAGAATCGTTAGGGGCTTTTAAATAGAAAAGGCTATTCTACTGGTTAAAGTTAAAATAGCCTCCTTCCTAATAAATTCTTTTGTACATCTTCTGAAGTAACTTTACTCTAAGTGAAGAAGGGACAAATAGTCTCATGATGATAACAAGTAAGTAATTAGCCAATAGAAATAATGGTCAATTTTTTGCGGTCTGGACGGGACTCGAATCAGCGATTCCATGCTTGATAGGCGTGCGTTCTAACCAACTGAGCTACCAAACCGCTTGGTTGATGCAGGATTAGTACTTATTTCTTATAATGAAAACTCAATTGAGCACTTTCTAAAAAGTTTTTTGTAATGATTATTGTAACTATCTCATTATCTGAATAAAATGAAAATGAAAAAAAACATCAACACGCTAAATACATCCATAAATCGTAATTTAGCCTTGTATTTGAAGGCGCTTTGCCAACTCAAAATACTTTTTAAAACACTGATAGGTAATATCTGCATCCTC
>NZ_JBMLSD010000510.1:22638-26855 GCF_049240685.1 Flectobacillus sp. | reverse complement strand
AAGCCGATACCTGAAAGCCCTAAGCATAATCTTAAATTTTATTTTGCCCACTAACGTATGAAAATGAGAAAATAAAAGGCATAGAAATTCATTTTTGAAGTAAGAAATAATGCTTCAACCCTGAACCTCTATGCCTTTTCAAAATTAATCAGTTATCTATCTTGGTCCACGTGAGCGACCGCCTCCACCGCCATTCGAGCTTTGGCCACCGCCATTTCCTGAGCCACCGCTGCTACGCCCGCCACCCGAGTTTCCACCACCAAACGAACCACCGCCGTTATATGAACCACCGCTTCGGCCAGCTTCAGTGCCTGAGCGCCCGCCACCCGAGTTTCCACCGCCAAACGAACCACCGCCGTTATATGAACCACCGCTTCGGCCAGCTTCAGCGCCCGAGCGTCCTCCACTATTTCCTCCATAAGGGCTACCTCCTCCATTACCATTGTAAACTCCATTATTGGCACTATTGTTACCTCCGTAATTTCCACCTCTATCAGAGTTGTTTCCTCCGCGATTGCCTCCATTGTTGCTGTAGTCTCTCCAGCTATTCACATTACCATCAGAAGGACGTTCGGCGTTTCCACTTCGTGGGCTATATCCTCCGCCTCTGCCATTGTTATAATCTCCGTTTGAGCGACTACTGTTGCCGTAGTTACCACGATTACTATAATTGTAATCATTGCCACGGTTGCCCCCTCCATAATTTGGGTTTGAATTGCGGTAATAACCGTTGTTTGAGCGACCGTTATTGCTGTAATATCTATCACGGTCATAATTGCGGTATGGCATAGGGCGACCAGCATAGTAATAACGACTAGGGCGACCATAATAATAGTTTACATAATTACGATAATAATTACCAAACGAGCCATAAAGAACAGGGTAACGACGATAATAGCCACCATAATAGAACCAGTCTGCAAAGCCATAAGAAGCATATCCATAAAGCCCAACGCTTCCTATGCCAAATGAAAAACGGAAATCATACCAGTAAGAGCTTGGATACCAGAGTGGCGTTGTGTACCAGTAAGGATAACCGCACCAGTATGAATAAGGATTTGAATAATATACACGACTAGGATTGGTGTTGTAATAGTTATTCGTAATATAAACGTCTTGATCACGGTTGGGCAAAACGTAATTATTACTTTGTGCATATTCCTCAGCAGCTTGGTCTAGTTCTTTGGCTGCATCTGGGTTATCATTGAGCTTTTTCTTGTATTCAGCCACATCATACTGACGTTGTGCCACCATCGAGTCATGTAATTCGGCTAATTCTTTGTTCAAACCTTCACGGTCGTTTGTATAGCGTTCGCCCAAACGAGCAGTCAACTCTCTATTATCAGACATTAATGACATTACGTCAGGATAATTGGCCAATTGACGAAAAGCCGATTGTGTACTAGGGTCGAGGCTTTGAATCATTTGCTGATACTCTTGGTCAGCATTCTGATTCAACTGATAGATTTGAACAATCACGTCTCGGTTGCTGCGGTATAATGACCAAGCATTATCCTTGAGAATTGAGCTAGTATTTGATACCAAATCTTCAACATCAGTACGGCGAAGATTGGTGTTTGTGGCAAAAGTGTTCAAAACATTTGGATAACGAGTTACCTCATAAAAGTACCCTTGTTCTTTTTGACTAAAACCTTTGATTAAATCTTGAAAAGATTTTTGGCTTCGTGTACGGATTTGTTGCGCTCTGTCTAAAACACTCTGATTTTGACTAGCCATCAATATCGATTGACGGACATCGGAGCTGTAAGGGGCAATAGACTGCAAAAGCCCTTTGTCAGTTTCGAGTTGATTATTTTGTGAAAAAATGAGTGTTTTCGTTACTAAAATCAGTAAAGCCGAAAGTATAAAGCGATAGTACCAATAGTTTGTTTTCTCTATGGTTAATGCTAAAGTTGCTGATTGAGATTGAACTTCCATGGGCTGTGTCATTCTAAAAAATGATAATTTACTCTTATAACGAAATTGTGTTCGTTTTTCTTCGGAAATATGAGGGGAATCTTTTTAAATTTAAAGTCCTTAACAATCATTAACAATAAGTGTCGATGAATGTGGTGTAATTGTAAACTATCTGATTTTCACAAATATCCCTTTACTCAAAACAATGAAATATTTAGCCTTGCTTTTTGCCTTGATTTTTTTGCTATTCGCTGGTTGGCAATATAATGATCCTGATCCCATACTGTGGATTCCTGTGTATTTGGTACCTGTGTATGTATGTGTACAAGCGTTTAGAGGAAAATATAATACAGAGTTGTTGGTAGTTCTAACGATTATGTCTTTTGTGGCAGGACTCAATACTTGGTTGCAGATGACAGCTTGGGAAGGCTTTTTCTCAGAAGGGGAGGGGATTTCTATGAAAACCATGAACCAAGAATTGGCACGTGAAGCGTGTGGTTTATGGATTTGTACTGGTACCTATGTGGTATTTTTACTGAAAAGTATGTTGGGTAGGCTTTAGGCTTTCAGCCGTAGGCATTAGGAAGAAAGGCTTTCGTGAAAAAGGCGTTCGAAAATCCATTTCGAACGCCTTTTTTGATATTAATGTGTTCTAATCTTTTAGACGCAAAGCATTGCGTCTCTACAATTAAAAATAATCACTCATTCACTCAATGGGTTATTCTACCTCTTTCCACCAAGGATTTTGTAATAATGAACCGTTTATAACGACTGGTTCGCCAATTCTTGGATTGGTAAATGGTAATCCAAGTTCTTTTGCTGATTTGGTTACACGCTCGATAGGTTCTTTCCATGGGTGCAATGCTAAGCTAAATTTACTCCAGTGAACAGGCATGAGGACTTTGGTATTCAAATCTTTTGCCGCTTGAGTTACCTCTTCTGGCATCATGTGAATGTATTTCCAGAAATAGTTATACTGACCACATTCTAAAATAGCCAAATCAAAGCTTCCGAATTTCTCTCCGATTTGTTTGAAGTGCGAATCATATCCTGAATCACCCCCCAAATATAATTGCTCTGTAGGAGTCTTTAAAACATAGGATGACCATAGAGCCAAATTACGTGTAAACTTACGTCCAGAGAAATGTCTGGCAGGTGTAGACGTGATTTCGAAACCTTCCAAAGGCTGTGTATTTTGCCACCATTCTAGTTCGATAATATTGTCAGGATTAAAACCCCAATATTCTAAATGCTGACCAGTACCTAAAGACGTTACGACTTTCTTAACTTTAGGTTTTAAAGCGGTAACCGTTGGATAGTCCAAATGATCGTAGTGGTCATGCGTAATCAACAATATATCAATTTCGGGCATATCTTCTACACTGTACACATTACTTCCATTGTAGTTTTTACCAAAAAAAGAAACAGGAGAAGCATTACCACTAAATACTGGGTCGACCAAAATATTTTTTCCATTGGTATGAATCAAATAGGAAGAATGACCAAACCAAATAATTTGTGTGCTATCGTTCGATAGGTTTTTAAGATCAGTTTTTATAGAGGGAATAGTCTGCTGTGGCTCTTTATTGGGGATGGTTTGGAGCTGAGCTTTGATGATATCCCAATAGGAAACTCCCTCAGCTAAAGCAGGCGTGGGGCTCAGATTTTGAAAAGCACCATCTTTGTAATACGGTGATTGTTGAATACGTTCAAGTCTTTTTCCTTGTGGTTCTTGTCCAAATTGTGCTTGTTGCATAAATACATAAATTCCTAGCGCAACAACTACCAGAAATATCAGTACGTAAATAATCATTTTTTTAAGTTTTTGTAACATAGAGAAAGAGTTCGATATCTCAGTAATAAAAGTTTTAACTACTTGATTTTAAGCATTGCTATCGACGAATTATTACTTCGCTTAAGTACAGACAAAATAAAGTGAATTTGAGTTCAAGGATAATGAATAAAAATTCATTTTTATTTTTTCGAGTGAAAAATTTATTCGCTAACAGTATATCATTTATTTGTATTGACACATGATTAGAAGGAAAGTGTGTCGTAGTTGAGATTACTGGACAAAACGACTAAAAGCATTCAGTAGTTTTGATTTCGTTAGTCAATTTTATTTTAACAGTTTTAAACTGAAAAAAACGTAAGTCCAAGACTAAGTCTTGAACTAGGAATTTCAATTTTATCTAGTGATTATTCTAGCCGTAGAGACGTAATATATTACGTCTTAAGCCAAGTCAGGCATCGTCCCGTAACATAAAAAAGCGGTCAGAAATTATTTTTCCGACCGCTTT
>NZ_JBMLSD010000510.1:16985-22538 GCF_049240685.1 Flectobacillus sp. | reverse complement strand
TTTCCGACCGCTTTGGATGGTAATATCTCGTTAGACCAATGAAATGTAGATGTAAGGAATAATCACTCATTCACTCAATCGCCATTCACTCAATAATTCTATCTATTCATAATTCAGCACTGGAGCTAGCCATTTTTCGGCTGTTTCCAAATCCATGCCTTTACGTTTGGCATAGTCTTCTACTTGGTCTTTGGCGATTTTACCTAAACCAAAATATTTGGCATCAGGATGTGAGAAATACCATCCTGAAACTGAACTAGCAGGATACATAGCAAAACTTTCTGTTAGCGTGATGCCAATTCTTTCTGCTTGTAACAAGTCAAATAATGCTCGTTTTTCGGTATGGTCTGGACAAGCTGGATAGCCTGGCGCAGGGCGAATACCTTGATATTCTTCCGAAATTAACTCCTCATTCGAGAGGGTTTCATCGTTGGCATATCCCCAAAACTCTTTACGAACTCTTTCATGCATTAATTCGGCAAATGCTTCTGCCAAACGGTCGGCAATGGCTTTAAGCATGATCGAATTGTAATCGTCATGGTCTTTTTCGTATTGCTCCAACAAAGTTTCGATGCCCAAACCTGCTGTTACAGCAAACGCTCCGATATAGTCTTCTTTACCACTAGATTCAGGAGCAATAAAGTCAGACAAACAGATATTTGGCAACTTAGAAGCTTTTTGTCCTTGTTGACGCAAATGATGTAATACCGTTTGTGCTTGTGGAGATACCAATTCTCCTTCGCTATTTACAGCGGTATTACTCAACACTCTGTATCCTTTAGCTTTTAATGCACCTTGTCCAGCGGCATCATACTCATATTCCTCAAAAGGATGCAAAATGATATCATCTTCGATAGAGTTGGCAGGATAAAAACCAATAACTGCACGTGCTTTGAGGCTCTTTTCTGAAATTACCTTCTGAAGCATTTGTTGTGCATCATTATAGAGTTTTTTCGCTTCAGCACCTACTACCTCATTTTCAAATATTTTAGGATATTTCCCAGATAATTGCCAAGTCGAGAAGAATGGTGTCCAGTCGATATATTTAGCGATTTCGGCAATATCATAATCTTCAAATACTTTTGTTCCTAAGAATTTAGGTTTTGTACCTTGGAAATTACTCCAATCGATTGCTGTTTTATTTTCACGAGCGGCATCAATAGAAATATAATTTTTATCACGTTTACGACCTGCATGTTCGTCACGAAGGCGAGCGTATTCTGTCTTGATTTCGTCGTAAATTTCTTGGTGGGTTTTTTCATTTTGCATCAAACGACCCGCCACAGGAACCGAACGAGAAGCATCCAACACGTGAATTACTGGACCATGATAATGAGGGTCAATTTTTACCGCCGTATGGATACGAGACGTAGTAGCACCACCAATCAACAATGGCATAGTGAAACCTTGACGTTCCATTTCTTTGGCAACTCCAACCATTTCGTCTAATGAAGGAGTAATCAATCCCGATAACCCAATGATATCCACATTATGTTCTTTGGCTGCTGCCAAGATTTTATCTGTCGGCACCATAACGCCCAAGTCAATTACTTCGTAGTTGTTACAACCCAATACTACCGAAACGATATTTTTACCAATATCGTGAACATCACCTTTTACCGTTGCTAACAAAATTTTACCTGCACTGGTACTCTCGCCACCAGCTTTTTCTTCTTCAATAAATGGAAGAAGATAAGCCACTGCTTTTTTCATCACACGTGCCGATTTTACTACCTGAGGTAAGAACATTTTTCCTTCCCCAAACAAGTCACCCACGACGTTCATACCGTCCATCAATGGCCCTTCGATTACTTGTAAAGGTCTTTCCACTTGCTGACGTGCTTCTTCAACGTCTTCATCGATAAATTCGGTAAGTCCTTTGATAAGAGCGTGCTCCAAGCGTTTGCCTACTGGCAATTGGCGCCAGCTATTATCTATAACTTGCTCTTTACCTTTTGATTTTACAGTTTCGGCAAATGTTACCAAACGCTCTGTTGCATCTGGACGACGATTTAATAAAACATCTTCACAAAGCTCCAACATATCTTTCGGGATATCGTCATAAACGCCTAATTGACCAGCATTTACAATCCCCATATCCATACCAGCTTTGATGGCATAGTATAAAAATACCGTATGCATTGCCTCTCTTACAGGTTCATTTCCTCTGAAAGAGAATGAGATATTCGAAACACCTCCTGATACCTTGGCGTGAGGAAGGTTTTCTTTGATCCAACGTGTTGCATTAATAAAGTCTACCGCATAATTGTTGTGGTCGTCTATACCAGTTGCAACAGTCAAGATATTAGGGTCAAAAATGATATCTTCTGGTGGGAAGTGTACTTCATCTACCAAGATACGATAGGCACGTTCGCAGATTTCGATACGACGTTCGTACGAATCTGCCTGACCTTGTTCGTCGAATGCCATAACTACCGCAGCGGCTCCATAACGTTTTACTTTTTCAGCAGATTCTTTGAATTTTTCAACACCTTCTTTTAATGAAATCGAGTTTACAATAGATTTTCCTTGCACGCATTTCAAGCCAGCTTCAATCACTTCCCATTTCGAAGAGTCAATCATAATGGGCAAACGAGCAATGTCTGGTTCTGCCATCAAGAGATTCATGAATTTGGTCATCGCTTGTACACCATCAATCATACCTTCGTCCATGTTCACGTCTATTACTTGAGCTCCTCCGTCTACTTGCTCACGTGCAACGGCAATCGCTTCATCGTATTTATTGTCACGGATTAAACGCGCAAACTTTTTCGAACCAGTTACATTACAGCGCTCTCCAACGTTTACAAAATTGGTCTCTTTCGTAATTTTCAAAGGCTCCAATCCTGATAGTTTTTGAACAGGCTCAAGTGCTGGAAGCTGACGAGGAGGATATTTTGCCGCAACTTCCGCAATCGCTTTAATATGCGCTGGAGTTGTACCACAACAACCTCCAATAATATTAATAAAGCTATGTTGTAAGAAGTCTTCCACAATCTCACTCATTTGCTCAGGCGACTGGTCATATTCTCCCATTTCGTTTGGCAAACCTGCATTTGGGTGAGCCGAAACCATGAAAGGAGCATTTACAGCAAGCGTCTGAACATAAGGACGCATCAAATCGGCACCGAGCGCACAGTTTAAGCCAATAGATAACAATGGCATGTGCGAAACAGATGTCAAAAATGCTTCTGTTGTTTGTCCCGACAACGTACGACCCGAAGCATCCGTAATCGTTCCTGACACCATTACTGGAAGATATTCTTTTTCTGGATGATTTTTGAAGAATAAATCAATCGCAAATAGGGCAGCTTTGGCATTTAAGGTATCGAAAATTGTTTCAACCAATAATGCATCTGCGCCACCATCCACCAAACCACGAATTTGCTCGGTATAGGCCTCTACCAATTCATCAAATGTTACTGCGCGAAAACCAGGGTCATTTACATCTGGAGAAAGAGACAAAGTACGGTTAGTGGGTCCGATAGAACCTGTTACGAAACGAGGTTTAGCAGGATTTTTTGCCGTAAATTCATCTGCTACTTCACGCGCAATTTTGGCTGAGCAGTAATTAAGTTCGTACACATATTCTTCCATGTGATAATCAGCCATAGCAATAGACGTTGCCGAAAACGTGTTTGTTTCAGCAATATCAGCACCAGCCTCAAAATACATGGCATGAATTTCTTTGATTACGTCAGGACGAGTAATCGAAAGCATATCGTTGTTGCCTTTTACCTCGTGTGGAAAATCTTTGAATTTTTCACCACGGTAATCAGCATCAGTCAATTTATATTGTTGTATCAAAGAACCCATTGCACCATCGAGTACAAGGATTCTATCTTTTAAGATTTCACGGATGTTCGGACGCATCAGTTTTCTGGTTAATTTATAATTTTATCGGTAATGTGTTTTCAAATAAACTACTAGCTAAAGGAATGACTATTTTAGATTATACTTTTCTGAAATAGTTTCCTTGTATTCCTTCATCTTTCTAGCTAAAAGCCTACAATTCGAATCTACTTTTACAAAGTTACATCAAAAGATAATATTTGTTTATTGCTTCTTTTAAATTAGATGTATTATCTTTAAATAAAATTATTTTAGAAAGTTTATCTAAATATTGGAGTGTTTTTACTAGAAAAATGAAAAATTAACGGCTATGAAACTCGATTCAATTGACAAAGCGATTCTTAGAAATCTACAAGAAGATGCTCATTTGACGACTAAAGAACTTTCGAATCGACTCAACTTGTCGCCTACACCTGTGTATGAAAGGGTAAGAAGACTTGAAAAGGAGGGGGTTATTAAAGGATATGTGGCGTTGGTAGACAGAGAAAAAGTAGAGAAAGACCTAATGGTATTTTGTAATATTCGTTTAAAAGAACATGCCCAAGAGGCTGGGGCTAGATTTGTGCGTGATGTGGTTCAATTAGAGGAGGTTATGGAATGTTACAATATCTCAGGCGAATACGATTTTATGCTGAAAATTGTCGTAAAAGATATGCGTGAATATCAGAGCTTTTTGATGAATCGACTTGCCTCTCTCGATAATATCGGTAGTACGCATAGTACTTTCGTGATGAGTGAGATAAAATCCAAAACAGCCTTAGAAATTTAGGGAGTGAGGAGTGAATGATTTAGTGAATGGTGGTTGAGTAATTTAGTGGTCATTTTAATTGTAGAGACGCAATACTTTGCGTCTAAATAGTGTGTATTCATCAAACATCGGTTTATAAATATCCTGACATTCAATCAAAAAGGCGTTCGAAAAACTCATTTCGAACGCCTTTTTTTAGAGGTAAAGCATTGCGTCTCTACTGCTGAAATATAGATTTTTGAAATAATCACCAAATCACTCAACTACTATTCACTCAAAACTCTACACACATTTTACTCTTCCAAATAGTCCAAATCTTTGTTATGAGTTTCTGGAATAGTTAAAATCGAGTAGAAAGCTAAAACGAAACAGATTATTCCTACGATAGCTGCGGCATTAAAAACATCCAAACTTGGTTTGAGACCAGCATATAAAGATGTCATACCAATCACAGTTCCACGAACCATATTGGGTACCGTTGTAGCGGCTGTGGCTCTGAGGTTGGTGCCGAATTGTTCAGCTCCTATGGTCACAAACATGGCCCAGTAACCGACAGAAAAGCCTGCAAACACACAAACTGTGTATAATTCTTGTGCTGAGTTCATCCCTGCATATAGATAATAAACACTGCAAATCAAGGTAAGTACAAGCAATAAAGAAACGGCTTTTTTACGAGAGCTTAAAAACTGAGAAATAAACCCACTGGCCAAGTCGCCAATCGCCAAACCTATATAGCAAAACATAATAGCTTTCCCAGGTTTGATTTCTTCAGCAATGCCTAATTTTTCACCAAACTCATTCGCAAATGTTGCCAAAATGCCAATCACAAACCATGTTGGCATCCCAATCGCAATACATTTGAGGTAACGAGATAAGCGATCGGCATTGGTGAAAAGCGCAAAGAAATTCCCTTTTTTTACCCCTGTTTGATGCTTAATATTTTCGAACATACC
>NZ_JBMLSD010000510.1:0-16885 GCF_049240685.1 Flectobacillus sp. | reverse complement strand
CAAAGAAATTCCCTTTTTTTACCCCTGTTTGATGCTTAATATTTTCGAACATACCTGATTCGAAAACACTAATACGAAGTAATAGCAAAATCACTCCTAAGCCACCACCTACAAAATAGGCTGTGCGCCAGCCACCAAACAACTCAACAGTAAAATATCCTGCCACGGCGCCAAACAAACCTACGCCAGCAACGATAGAGGTACCAATAGCACGAAGTTCTTTCGGTAATACTTCAGACACCAAAGTGATACCTGCACCAAGCTCTCCAGCCAAGCCAATACCTGCTACAAAGCGTAATAGGGCATAAGTGGTAGGATCCTTGACAAAACCACAACCAATATTGGCCAAAGAGTAGGTAAGAATAGAGCCAAACAATACCGACAAACGACCTTTTTTATCACCTAAGATACCCCACAAGATACCTCCTAATAATAAACCGCCCATTTGCCAGTTGAGAATGTTTTTGCCTATATCACCGATTTCTTCTTTACTAAGCCCCATATCTTGAAGGCTTGGTACACGTACAATGCCAAAAAGCAATAGGTCATAAATATCGACAAAGTAGCCCAAGGCGGCTACAATCACAGGAATACTGAAAAGATGCTGTAAGTTGGTTTTCTGAGAAAGATTTTGTTGCATAGTTTAGGGACTTGATTATATATTACTTTTCATAAAGAGCAACTCTACTAAAATACTACTCTTTATGGTATATGAATTTAGTGATTCCTTTGGTAGTAACAAAAGGAAAACCCACATTTGGTTAGGCAATATACGGGTCTGGTTTTTTCAAAAATCATCAAACTAGAATAGCATTCTAGCTTCTTCTTTCACAAAATTTAAAGCTGATTCTGTACTGAAATGTTGATTTTGTAAGACCTTTTCGATTACTTTTTTAGATAATTCAATCGACGGTGCGTTGGGGTCTAGTTCTTGAGCCGACAGATTAATCATAGAAATGGTTTCGTTCAAGGCATTTTTTACACTCAACCACGCGTCGTCGCTGATGTATAATTGTTGTGAAAAATTATGTGCTAACTCTGCACGAATTTCGGCAATTAATACTTGTTGAAAGCTTACAACATTAAACTCAGGATTAGACAAACGAATGAGGAGATTGTTGGGCAACATACGTTCGAGCAATAAACAAATGCGCTCATAAGCCTCTAAGCGAATGGGTAATACTGTTTTTTGAGCCTCAAAACGCTGTTCAAGATTTTTTTGTGCAAATTCTTTTCTCAAAAAAGAACTCAATGTCAAGTACATAGCCCAAAGGACTAAACTAGCAGGTACTAATACTTTAATTAAATCGGCAACTATTTCCATAAAGTTGGGGTTTATCTGTAATACTTTCTGCCAAGAGCTTCATCAGTTTTACAAATGATTAAATACATTTTGTAATGTAGGGTTATTAACGTTGTTTTGTGGAAAATCTTTCAAAAATAAGTATTTTCGCCCTGAACTGTATAGCTTCGTTTGAGAAGAAGCAAATTGGGTACAAAGTCAGTCATATCAACCGAATTGTTTTTAGACACGAATAATGAATAGTCCAACAATAATTCCAATTACGATTACTGAAATTGCTCAACAAGAAATTCTAAAAGCACTTACCATCAAAGGAATTCCTGAGGATTATTACTTGAGAGTAGGTTTGAGAGGAAGCGCCTGTAGTGCAAGTTATCTAATTGGATTTGATAAAAAAGAGGAACACGATGAGTTATACGAAATAAATGGTATTCAACTCATTATCAACAAGCACCATCTGATGTACTTAATCGGCGTAGAGCTTGATTTTGAGGAAGATGGAAATGGATTTACGTTTAATAAATAAGCAAAAAGCTACTGCATAGAAAGAAGAAAGCATGAAAATTGCAGCGATTGACATAGGCTCTAATGCCGCCCGAATGCAAATCTCGAAGGTATTGGAGAATGACGGAAAAATTAGTTTTAAGAAGGTAGAATACGTTCGTTTTGCACTTCGACTCGGACATGATGTATTTAATGAAGGAGAAATTAGCCCCGAATCTGAGGTGCGTATTTTCAAATTATTAAATGCCTACAAGTTATTAATGGACTTGCACGAAGTAAAAGATTACATGATTTGCGCTACGTCTGCGATGCGTGAAGCTGGTAATGCTGAAGCTATTATCACTCGTATCCACAAAATTTTGGATATGAAAATTAATATCATCGATGGTTCGAAAGAAGCTGAATTGATTAATGATGTGGTGGTTCAGGCATTGGATGATAGCAATTATTTGCATATCGATGTAGGTGGCGGCTCTACAGAGTTGAATATCTATATGAATCGTCAGAAAGTGGCGTCTCGTTCTTTCAAAATTGGTTCTGTGCGCTTACTTGAGCACAAAGAGCGTGAAGGTGATTGGGAAAAAATGCGTAAGTGGATTGAAATGCACGTAGACCCATCTAAATCTCAGGTAACTGCTGTGGGTACAGGAGGTAATATAAATAAACTCTTTAATATTGCTTCGAACCACGATACCGAAACGTCGATGAGTTTGAAGGAATTGACAAAAATTAAAGAATATGTAGCTGGTTTTACCTATGAAGAACGAATTAATAAACTTCGTTTGAATGCTGACCGTGCCGATGTAATTGTACCAGCGGCCGAAATTTATCTGAACGCCATGAAATGGGCTGGGGCCAAAAGTATAATCGTTCCAGATTTAGGATTGAAAGATGGAATTATCCAGATGGTTTACGAAAAAATACAGAATAGAAAAAGAGACAAATAATTGTGAATTGTGAGTTATGAATTGTGAGTGATTCACAATTCATAACTCACAATTTTTTAAAACACCATTACTCCACATTCCACCGTGTAAGATTCTCCTGCACTGATTATCAACAAATTTTCTTTCGAATTTAGTGCATTGGTTGGGGCTGTCATTGGCTCTATCGCAATACGGTCGCCTGATGGTGGCGTGTATACTACACTATAGTTAAATTGCTGTTCTCCTGCCTGTTGCCATACTTTTATCGACAAATCTTGTTTGTTAGATTGAAGAACCACCTCTACGATTTCTTGTTTTTCTACGGCAAAAACTGCATCTAAAACCTGCCCATCCAAATTAAAACCTTCGGCATAATGCTTTGGCGTTCTATCTACTGGACACATTTGGTCGTCGAGTAGGTATTGGTGTGTAGATGGGAAACTTACAGTCCAATCATTTTTGGTTTCGCCTTCAATACTAAAGTATGGATGCCAACCCAAGCTAACTGGGAGATTTCCTGTACCAATATTATTGATGGTATAACTGAGGGTTAACCCTTTCGTATTTAAAGTATGCTTGATTAATAATTGAAATGGAAATGGATAACCTACATAACCACCTTTATAAAGATATTCTAAGGTTAAAACAGCTTCAGTTTCTGATTCGGTAGTTTCATACACCTTAAAAGGAGAAGTATATACAAATCCATGAAGGGCGTTTTGTAAACCTACCTCGTTGAGTGGCAATTGATAACTAATGCCTTCAAATTCATACCGACCACTTTTTACCCGATTTCCCCAAGGAAACAAATGAGTAGAAGGGTAGGATAACAGGCTCGAAAGTAGCTCTTCTGGAGTATTACCACAGTTGATGATTTTGTGTAAACCAGTCTCTGTTTTTAAAACTAACTGATGAATGATGCCTCCTAGTTCGGGTAAGATATGTACAGCTTCGTTGGTAGAAGGATTTTGAAGAACATATTCATTGAATAGTCCAAAGGTACTTTGGGTAATTTTCATGAGAGTTTTGAAATAGTTTGTAAGTAGGAGAAGGTTAAATGAAAGATATTTCATCAAAACAGTAACCTGTTGCCACTTTTAGGTAAGTAAAAAGAACACAAAAGGTCTAAGAAGGATATTTCTTAGACCATTAAACAAATTTAAGTGAGTAAGACTAAAGTGCCAAATCTATTGGAATTTCATACCTTGTATTCGAACTGCATTCAAGATAGCTAATAAGGCAACGCCAACATCCGCAAAAACCGCTTCCCACATCGTGGCAAGTCCTCCTGCACCCAATATAAGTACAAAGGCTTTTACCACAAAGGCCATCGTGATATTTTGCCATACAATACGTTTTGTTTCTTTTCCAATGATAATGGCAGTAGCTATTTTGGAAGGTTTATCATCTTGAATCACAATATCTGCGGTTTCGATGGTAGCGTCGCTGCCCAAGCCACCCATCGCAATTCCTGCATCGCTGAGGGCGATTACAGGAGCATCGTTTACACCATCTCCGACAAATGCCACCCTTTCATGCTGTGTCTTTATGGCTTTTACCTGATTGACTTTATCTTCTGGTAACAAGTCTCCAAATGCCTTCGAAATACCGATTTGTTGGGCAACATATTGTACCACTGTATTTTTGTCGCCACTCAACATGGTTGTTTTTACACCCAACTTATGGAGTTGTTGTATTGCCAGAGAGGCATCAGATTTGATGCTATCTGCAATCGTGATATAGCCTACAAACTGACCAGCATAGGCAATTGCGAGTACGGTATAAGCTATTTGAGATGGGTCAATATCATAAGTAATTCCCTTTTTTTCTAATAATTTAAAATTGCCAATAAGAATTTCTTCCCCTTCTATTGTTGCGCTGAGACCGTACCCTGCAATTTCTTCTATATTTTGGATATCGATACTATAATCAATTTGGCCAACATATTCATGAATTGCTGTGGCAACTGGATGCGTACTTTTACTTTCCAATGCATTTACCATTTGTAGCAGATGATTTTTATCAAAGCTATCTTTTATAATGACTTCCTGCACTTTGAAAACTCCTTCGGTGAGTGTGCCCGTTTTATCCATTACAACATGTTGAATGGAGGCTATTACATCCAAGAAATTACTTCCTTTAAACAAAATGCCATTTTTTGAGGCCGCACCAATACCGCCAAAATACCCTAGTGGAATAGAAATAACCAAAGCACATGGACAAGAAATAACCAAGAAAATCAACGCACGATATAACCATTCTTGGAAATGATACTCAGTCACAAACAAATAGGGTAGAAGCGTAATTGCTACTGCCAATCCGACCACAATAGGAGTATAAATATTGGCGAATTTTCGAATAAATAGCTCAGTGGGCGCTTTTTGTTTGGAGGCATTTTGTACTAAATCCAAAATTTTACTCAACTTACTATCCTGATACGCTGTCGTAACTTTTACCAAAGCAATCGAGTTTAGATTGAGCATTCCTGCCAATACAGGTTCGCCTTTTCTCTTGGTATCGGGTTTGCTTTCGCCCGTCAAGGCAGAGGTGTTGAAAGTGGCAGTTTCAGAAATAAGTTCGCCGTCTAGGGCTAATTTTTCGCCTGCTTTTAATTGGATGATTTCTCCTACTGAAACAGTAATGGCTTGTTTGACAATAGGCTGATTATCTATCAAAATGGTCACCGTGTCTGGACGCTGGTCGAGGAGGCTTTTGATGTTGGATTTAGCTCTTTTTACTGCTAAAGACTGAAAACTTTCGCCAACAGCATAAAACAGCATTACTGCCACTCCTTCAGGGTATTCGCCAATGCCAAAAGCACCGATTGTAGCAATACTCATCAAGAGAAATTCGGAGAAAATATCTTTTTTCAAGATACTTTCCCAAGCTTCTTTAATAACTGGCAAGCCCACTGGAATATAGGCTACGAAGTATAAAGTCATACGTACCCAACCTGTAAACCAAACTGGTTGAGTCCAATGGTCAAGTACTAGCCCAATGGCTAATAGAACGAAGGAAATAATGGCGGATAGAAAAGAAACGTCCCCATCATGCGAGTGACCCGCATGGTCGTGCTCGTGATGTTGGTGGTTATGGGTATCGTGTTCGTCGTCATGGCAACAGGTATGACCATGTGACGTATGTGTATGTTGAGTCATGAGATTTAGAATTTATAGAAACAGAAAAATGCAATAACGATGCAGCTAAATACATTGATTTTGAGCGTTATAGAAGCAAACGTTTTGCACAAATGTAGACCTAAAACTCATGCAACAGGGAATCAAAAAGGAAGAATATTTTGGGTAAATTCAAAATTTAGCAATGGAGAAACTTTTCTCATTTATAAACCGCAAAACGAAATGTACACAAATATAAAAACGAGTTGTACATTTTGCGCACAAAAAATAAAAAAGCCTAGTCTTTTAACTAGGCTTTAAACTTGATTTAAAAGCTTTAGAAATTCTGACCTACTACATACCAATACAGCTCCTCTGTACATCTTATTGTAACTGCTCCTCCCGCTGGAATTAGCACAGATGTATAACCTCTAATAGTATTGTAAATATACATGGCCTTGCCTAGATTGAGGTTAATTACTACAACTTCTTTCCCTGCTTTCTGGCCTGCTGTAAATGTTACTCCACTATCTCCAGAGCCTTGTGGATTGATCTCTATTTGCTCCAGCTTTGTGACATCTAAACCTCTATTTGTATTAGTAAGGTTTTCTCTATAGGTTGTACGTCCTTCTATAGTCGCTTCTCCTAACACACTTTCGCCCTCTGGTGCCCAAAGTGCTACGTTTCGGACTGTACTGCCAGAGGCTCTATATTCGGCTCCTATATTCCAACCATCGGGGTTTGTTGCGCCTTGCTGGTATATGGCAGAGGCTTTGTCTACTGCTGTGGCTGGCTTGACGTTTGTGCCTATTGCAGCCATTTGGCTCTCTGGATCATTGCGAAGTACCAACTGCGCAAGGCTTTCGAAGTTATTAACAATACTATTACCTAAGATTTCCAATACTCCAAACTTCCCAGAGATTGCTTCTATCTCGCCTTTCAAAAAGGCATTAAGAAGATAAACATCTCCATTTCGGTATATTCTTAATGGCGCATCTTCTCGTTCTTCGTATGAGCTACCAGCGAAGAAGATTAGGCTTTCTTCATCCCCTGACCCATCCATACCACCTACTACACCATCGTCGGGGTTTCCGACTAAGAATGCCCCTGACATCACTACATAGTCGCCTACGTATGTCTTTTTGAATTGATTCAAAATAACAGCGCTGGCAACTTCTTGTGCTAATTGTTTGGCGAACAGGCTCCTATACTTAGTGGATTCTGCTAATCTCTTGGTCTGCTTAGTATCTTTTGCAATTTGCTCGGCTGTGCTATAAATTACCGTATCTGATAAGGATAAAGTAATCTTGTCTGGATTGCATAGAGGATAACTAATAGATTGTACCCTTAGTGCTCCAGAGTATCTTAAACCGTTTACATTCACTCTATCACCTGCTTGTATGACATACCTCAGGTTGTTTTCCCTGATATACTTTTCGTCGACATCTGGCAAGATCGCAAATGGTGGTCTGCTATTCTTATTTGCATATTCGATAAGAGCAGTTGACAACTCCGCTTCTGCTGCATCTATATAGCTCTGTGGCATAACAATGCCAACAAAGGTATATAGATCGCCTACATGTGGCTCAAAGGTCGAATTAGGCGTTACATATCCCGTTTCGTCCTTATTAGTTGCAAAGACGATTGTCTTTGTGGTATAATCGAACTTTTGAATAGTAAACTCCATGCCCGAAAGTTCGCCCGACTTAAATACTATTTTGGCGGTTCCGTCTGAAATTACCTGCTGATTAAGGTCAAAATCAATTGTGTTGTCTTCTACAGTTACAAGATCTGTAACTGCTGTAATTGTCCCTGTGCGTCTTGGATAAATATAATCAAATTTGACAGTACCTTTTTTCCTGCCATACTGACTTGTATTGACTTCGTAAGGAGATGACAACGTTAATCTATCTGATCCATCCCGATATGATGCAGGAATATTTTGGTTTCCTCCATAAGCTCTCCAAACGGTTGCCCAACCTTGGTCAACCTTTTGGCGAAGCAACTTGTATGCTCCATTTTGCTTACCATAAGAAAAGCTAATATCTCGATCAATCCCAACACGCTGGATAAGGTTGATTTGTTTTCCTATAACCTTATATTCTAATCCAAATTGCTGAGCAATGTCTGTAAGTGCTACACGACAAGAAACATCTTCGAACTGAAATGTAATAGGCTCCGTGATATTGGCTATACCTCCTAAACTCCAGCCCGATTCTTCTATACTATCTAATAGCAAAGAACACAACTCATAAGGCGTTCCCGTGTAACTAAAAGAAGTTCTATTGAGATGGAGCATAATTTCATCGTATAGCTTATAAATTGTGCTATAGAATGTAATATCATATTTGTAGGTAAATGTGTTGATTTCTTCTACATTGACTTCTTCCCTAATATGATATTCCTGCCCTTGATGAATTACATAGTCTCCAATTTTGAACTCGACTAATGAGTTTGCAATAAAGCTGACAACTATCTTTTCTTCTCCCATAAGGGTCTGTGAAAAAATAGTTTGCTCGTCTATCTCCGTTTCGAAGATAGACGAGCCTGCACGATATACTATCATTCAATTTCAAAGCTTACATAACAAACTTGCATCTCATACAAATGATTTCTATAACTTGATGAAATAATATCGTCGAAATCTCTATACAATGACAATTCTAATGTCGAACAAAATGCAGGAATATCTATTTCAAAATACTGCTCATGCCAGCCTATATCCACTCTATGTTTCAAAACATTAACAATATTATTACCTTTTAGCCCTACGCAGATTGTTCCTTCATCATAACTATCTGCTGTAATTTGTCTTGTAGTAGTAGTTTCGGTGTCGTTAGTTCCTAAATCTTCTCTAAAAAACTTAGGAAAAACACGTGCTATGGTTCTAATTACTGCTTTTCTTGTCGAACCATTTGCGGTAAAATTAAGCGTTCTTGATATTGAATTAGGAGTATTATCCGTACCGAAAGTTAATGCAACGTGTTGATTTGCAGGTGAAATCAAATTAGGATAATCTCTATGAGTAGTTGAAATTTGTCCTAACGTACAACCGTTATTGTTCCATCGTGCAGTTGTCCAACTTGCGTCGAATGTCTTATCTAAAATTAGAGATGTATAAGACTTTTTAGTTTGATAATCAAATGTTTGAACCTCCTTTTTATCTCCTCCATCGTATTTTACATATACGTCAAAAACATTAAAACTGCCTGTAAGATTTGCAATTAGCTTCAAGTTGTCATAGCTAAAGTACTTTTTAATTTCTGTTTCAGATAACGTAATTACATAATATCCTAACACAGTATCATAAGTTACAAAACTTGAAAGATTGGCAAACGAGCCTTCTGGCTTATTCAGTCCTGTAATAAACTCAAAACTATGTCTTGTTAGCGTGCTATCAATTTTTGTGTAACTGATTGAGCTTGTACCTGTACCAGTCGTTCTTGTTAATGTAGCAGCTAAATCTAAGGTTTTTGTGGTTGGAGAAACTTTACCTTGTGTTTCTAATCCTACAATATACCCAACTGAAGGGTGATAAAGTTTGCCTTTCATTACAAGGTTTATTGAAGCTGAACTTCCATTTAAAACTTGTGGGCTTGTGTAAATATCTCCTACATTTATGGTTAAATTATCGTAGGTAGTCTTATCAACAACGCAAATTACAGCCTCGTTTGTTTTAGAGTTGTTTGCCCAATCAGCTACATTAGAATAGTCTTTTGCATAAAAATTAAATCCTGCATTTTGTGCAGTTTTAATATAAACCTTTACTGATTTGTTCCTAATTTTTGGCAAAGTAATATCAAATAGGGCATAGTTTGTAAAGCTAATTGGCTGTTTTGCCATCAACTCCATATACTCATCTATATAGGTATATGATTGAGAATAACTTGAAGCAGAAGAACTTCTATCTGTGTAAGTAGCTCCTGTTATATCATTTAGGCCTTTGTGCCCTATTTGAATTTCAACAAACTTTTGATAACGTTGCGTTAAGCTATCATAGTTCAGCGAATTTATTGAGTCTGGTGCAAATTCACTTCTTTTTCTGAAAATCTTAATAGATTTTTCTGGTTTTGGCAAAGAGTTTATTAAGTAAATCCACTCAGAAACATTATGCGAATTGTTTCTTGTATCTGGGTGTGTTCCCCACCAACGAAAAGAGGGGCTTCCTTGTGTTAATATTTTTTCTCCAAGCGAGCCAATATCATGAAATACCGATTTTTGTTTTTTAGCAAAATCAGCAATGACACTTGTCAAAAGAGGATTGCCCGTAAACCAGTCAGTTGCAAAAATTGGTTTTGCTCCTATGTTTTCAATTACTTTTACAAATTCTTTGACTTCCTCTAAATACAATTGAGAATCAATACCGCCTTTATTTACAGTTTCGTTTCCAATATTATTTACAGTTATAAACTTAGGCTTAACATCTGAAATACCGAAACCTCTGCTCGTATAAGGGCTTGCAGTATTCTTACGAAATCTGTCTGTTATGTCAACCGTACGGTCGCCACCAATACCCCAGTTTTGAAATAAATAATTCGAAAGTCCTGAAATTCTATTGACGAGAGCTTTGTTTTTCACTGCAACTCCAGCGCCTTCAATGTATGAGCATCCCGAAATTGCGATTTTGTCACAATCTATCAGGGTCAATGTTTCTTCTGTATCTATATGCTTTTGATATATTTTTTGATTAAAATCTTCAAAGATTGTAGCAGTTCCCCCTAACTCCAGTTGACATAAGGTATAAGACATTCCATTAGAATCACGTCCAACACTAAATGTTAGATAATAACACTCTGCTGGAGTCGTAAAGGTATATTTTGAACTGGTATAAGTTATCTGTTCTTGCGAAATAAGTGTATTGTCTTCTTTCTCAAATCGAATCCAAGGGGCTATAGACGACCACGTTAACCCCGATAAAGTGTACTGAGTATTTGGTGAAACGTAGATTCTACCAGCTCGAATAGAACCAGAAGGCGCAGTAGGTGAAGTAGAAGAAGTTAAGATTATGCCATTTGATACCCCCTGAATATATTCTCCAAAAACTACATTATTTTTATCAAACAAATTTTTACCTGAATTAACAAAACTCAATTTTTCAACTGAAACTACCTTACTCATAATTTTCTGTTTTGTTACAGATAAGGGCGCTATTTTAGACTCAGTAACGGCCAATGCTGCTATTTTTTGTTCTGTCACAATAGCATCTGCAATTTTTTGAGCTTCCAAGTTTTGAGCAATTATTTTGAAGTCTTCGAATATTGTAGCAGTTCCCCCTAACTCCAGTTGACATAAGGTATAAGACATTCCATTAGAATCACGTCCAACACTAAATGTTAGATAATAACACTCTGCTGGAGTCGTAAAGGTATATTTTGAACTGGTATAAGTTATCTGTTCTTGCGAAATAAGTGTATTGTCTTCTTTCTCAAATCGAATCCAAGGGGCTATAGACGACCACGTTAACCCCGATAAAGTGTACTGAGTATTTGGTGAAACGTAGATTCTACCAGCTCGAATAGAACCAGAAGGCGCAGTAGGTGAAGTAGAAGAAGTTAAGATTATGCCATTTGATACCCCCTGAATATATTCTCCAAAAACTACATTATTTTTATCAAACAAATTTTTACCTGAATTAACAAAACTCAATTTTTCAACTGAAACTACTTTACTCTTAATTTTCTGTTTTGTTACAGCTAAGGGCGCTATTTTAGACTCTGTAATGGAATTATCTATTAAAGAATTAGTCCCCACACTACCATCTTTAACCCCAACATCAAAAGACTGCCAAGTCCACCCAGCCGAGAAATCCCAAAACAAAAAATTAATATTCCCCATTAAGGTCACATTACCCGACGGCAAAGTATATGTCCCAGCGGGCGCAATATGGCAGGTCAGGCTATTCGGATTAGTAAGCACTGAACCCGCTGCAATAACCGAAGGCTTCGTATCTGCAAAATACACCTGCGAAATCTTATTATATACCGTCTGTAAGTCGGTATACTGAGTAGAGCCATCCGCATTTTTTCCGACCAAAAGTTTATCAGTCAAATCCATTGAGGACATAAATCCTAAATCTTGCCAAAATTTTGCCATTTTTTTATAAGTCGTTAGCCCTAATCTTCATGTTATTAGAAGTAGTTAGGAAATTGCTATTATGATCTGTTAAATAATTATAGTCTCTGTTCGATAGAGGATTATCTACATAGATACTAGCCCCTGAAGCTGTCAATATTGGCTCGCCTGAGTTTGTTGTTAAGAAGTCCCAGTCTAGCGTTTGCCCCACCTGCACACATCGCATCGTGAACACTCCCCAAACCTCATTATCCAAAACTTTTACCTGAGTGATCTGGAAGCCATCCTTACAAAAAAACTGCCTTAGTGCATCGTGCCTGTATGTAATCTCCCTGATACCCTCTTTTGAAAACAGTTTGAAAAGCGCTTTACACTTGTTTTCAAAATCGCTTAAACTACTACCTGATACTATTGCTTTGAGCGTTAGTTCTCTGTAGTTCTTTTTTGTGACTTGATAACCTTCAGTTTGGTATGCTGTAAACTGCCCTGTTTTCGAAGACGGTAAATTATGCCGTCCATCTACTTCCAAAATGTTTAATCCTAGTTGCTGGAAGCTAATGCCATCTATACCAAAATTTGCATTGTCGGTAGTGGGAATAACACCAGTGTTGCTAACAATTGGCTCTCTAAACTGAAATCTTAGCTTTGCCCATCCTTGGTGTATATAATCCGCTTGAACTTCCTCTTTCAAATACACCGAAAACGACCCGTATGGGGTATCAAAAGGCGCTAAGCTTACATAGTTTGATATAGCATTATACAGGTTGTTTAACTTCCTTAATACCTCATTTTCATAATCTGCTTGCATGAGGCAGTTGAACACTATATCACGTCCACCCAGTCGTATTTCGTCAGCCCTTACATAAGGTTGCACACCGTCCTCGTCTCCCCAATCGTGGTGTGTCTTTCCTATGCGTTGTGGCATATCCCAACATCCAGAAATTGCAATATTTGTATTGCTATCTTGTGCTGGGATAATGCCATAATTGCTTAGGTCTGTTGTTCCAAGAATATAACTACCAGCCATTATCGTATGCAGAATTACTGCTTTTGGTGTTTTTCTTAATTTCCTTCAGCTCTGTAACTGTATTTTTAAGCTCTGTAACTGTATTGGCTGTGTTGTCTCTAATTTCAAGCAAGTACGTTGCACTTTGCCTTACTGCTATCAGATTATCATTGCCATTTGCTAACATTCGCTTAAGCAAATCATATTGGCTTCTTTGCAATCCAACTAGTTCCGATGCTGTTTGCTCCGTAATGCTACGCTGAATAATGCCAACTGAAGTATTTGAACTCGAAGAGCCTGCTCCTGCTCCAGTTACCAAATTCAATCCTGTAATTTGCTGGATAGCTTGAAACTGACTGTTTGCACCTTGTACAAGACTATCAAAAAGAAGTTTTAAGTTGGCAATTTTGCTTTGATCCAAACCACCATCCATAGTAGCCTTCGTAAACTCTTTGTAGAAAGTATCCATACTTTCAGCCAGTACTTTATTCTTAAAAATTGAAAGTGCTGCATTCTGCATCGTTTGTTGGAAAAAGTCTGCCAAATCTTGTACTCCAGTTTTCCCTTGCTTAAACATTTCGAGCAGACTATCAGCCAAATTATCTACAGTAGTACCTGTAAAGATTTCGGCCATCTGTTGCGCTAGCTCAGCCATAGCTTTTTGTGTGTCATACCCTTTCTGCTCAAGCTCAACAAGCCTTTCAACCAAATCCTTAATTCTACCATCCAATTTGCCTTGTAATAGGAGTTGTTGCAATTCGGTAAAACTTTTCCCTGCCAAACTCTCATATACCCTATATGTTCCAGTTGGAATAAATAGAAGTTTGGACACATAAGTACTTGCCACATATACTTCATCCTGCAAATCTTCCATAATAGACTTATATTCTTTCTGGAAATCTTCAAGCTGTTGTTTTCGAAGCTTGTACTCGTTAAGGATACCATTATAGGTAGTTTGGTTAGCTCGAACATTATCAAGCGCTCTTTGCTTAAGCAAGTCTTGATACTGCTGTTCTCCTTTGATAGCCTGTCTGTACGATTCCTCTATACTTTTACTTACAGCCTGAAAAGATGCAACAACCTCAAATACAAAGCTTGCTACTCCAGTAGCAGAGGTCAAACCTCCAAGTATATCCCCTTCGTTAAACTTTGCTTTTGCTTCTATCGCTTGACCCAGCGCATTTACCATGTGGCCAATGCTCTTTATGCCAGCGCCAAGGTTTTGGTCAAATTGTCCTACAGCACTTCCAAGCTGTTCAAATATCCCTACAGCCTGTGGAAGATCACGGCTAAAGCCATCCAAGAACTCCTTAGAAGAACCTTTAAGGTATTCGAACCTTTTTGCTAGTTTATCAGCAAAACTTACTTTTCCATCGCCATTTACGTCCAGCTCCTTTATTTTACCTTTTATTTCAGTAATGGCTTGAATGATGCGCTTTCTTTGCTCTTCACTCAAAATACTATTACCTAAATCATCGGTTGACCCGATGGCATTTACAAGCTCCTTGTATCGTTTTTGTAATTCGTCCAGATAGCTCTGGTCTACATTTACGCCTACTTTACCACTAAGGTTTTGCAGTTGAGTTTCTAGCTTTTGGCGTAGCTCAGCAGGAATATTAGCTATTTTCAATAAGTCCTTAATGACTTCTATTTGTGTACGAACCTGCTTGGTAGTTAGCTGAATAATATCTTCATTGAGCTTCTTATACACACTTAGCTTTTGTAGAGCCTCATCTTTTGCCGAATCTATTGCCTTGTTCTTTTCAAAATCTAACTGCGCTTCTCTTTCCTTGGTAAGAGCATTATTTTCCTGCAAAATCTTACGTTTTTGTTGGTAGTCTCTTTCTATTTCTACCAGCTTATCCATATAGCTTTTGCTTGCTTCCAACGCACTTTTGAGCATGGCATCATTGCTTTTCATCTGCTCAAGCTGTGCAGTTTGCAATATTTTTTGCAAAACTGTCATCCTGTCCTTTTCTGCTCCAGATAACTCCGACTTAGTACCCAGCTTATTATACTCTGCTTGCACTAGCTCAAGATAAGTTTTAGTAGTATCTAGCTCCTTGGCAAAGCGTTCTTTAGCGGCTGTTTCGCCAAAGTCTTTCTTGAATGTTTCGTATTCACTATACAAACCTTTTTGCTTCTCCAGCTCTATCTTCAGCTTTTCTGTGTCCTGTTTGAAAAGTATATCATCAATTGCCGCTTTTTTGGTCTGCTCCAATGCAGAACCATCAACTTTTATACGGTTTTTCGGATTGGCATTGAACTTTTCAACCTCCTTACTAATCTTCTCAAAACGGTCTACTACTGCTTGTACTTCTTCTTCCTCTTTACTCAATCGCTTGCGTGTGTATTCTTGTTGGATTTCGTAGACTTGTCTTTGTAGGGCTTCAGCAGCATTTAGGGCTTTATCAAGCTCATTTTGTTTGGGAGGCTCAATAACCTTCCCTAATACAGTTCCCATTTTTTTTGCTTCATCATCTGCCTTTTTAAGGAGTTGTAAAGCAATTTGACTCAATGGTTCTGCCTCAGCTTCTATTTGTTTTGCTGCTTCTTCTCGTCTCTTTTTAGCAATTACTGACCAATCTGTTACTACAGGTCTGAAAAAATTATTAGTTTTTTCATTTACGTATTTACTAAACTTTTGAACCCAGTTAAGCGATTCATTTTCATCTTCAGCTCTCTTTTTAGCAGCTTCAGCGGCTTTTTGTCCAGACTCTTCAAGTATTTTTTGCGCAGCAGCTTTATAGAGAGTCATTTTTACATAGGCATCTCCATTTTTATATAAAGCCTGTTCTGCTTCTGTTAAAGTTTTTACTTGTCCTGTAGTTGTACCAATTGTCTTATTGTATTCTTCAAGTGCAGCTTTTGAATCATATTGCCCTTTTCGAACTAAATCAAATTGTAATCTAAGCTGCTCTGTTTGTATTACTGCTTTTGAATATTCGCCACCTCCTGCTAATGCCTTTGCAAAGCCATTAGCGGTTATCTCTACCTCTGTAAGTTTATCCTTGAAAATATCAAGCTTTGAGAGATATTCCATAAGTGGCTCAAGGAATAAACCCAGTAAACCAGCAATCCCAAGCCCAGGGATTATGTTGGCGATTAAGTTCAACTTCGAATACAATTTCCCCAAAGCACCACCACTTTGTTCAATTTTGTTGCCTAGCGCATCAAAGCCTTCTTTTCCGATATTAGAAAGTCTTTCTACTTCGTTTTGAGCTTCCTGTATTTTACCATTATACTTCGTTATCTGCTCCTGATTATCTGATTTTTTGACAAAATCAGAATACTTTTGAATAAGATACTGAAGCTTTTCAATTTTACCTGTAGGCTTTTCAACTGCATCTGCAATTTGTTTCCCCATGTCATCCCATCCCTGCTTACCAATTACGCTCAAGCGTTGCAACTGTTTTTCATAAGATTGTATTTTTGCATTGGCAAGCTCTATCGTAGTTTCATTGGTTGCTTCATCAGCAATTTTACGAGCTTCAGCAATTTGCTTTTTCAGGCTTTCAATAATTCCTTTATTGGCAGTAGGATTCCCAATTGGCTTATTCAGGTTTTCATCTATTTTTTGGCTTGCCTGTTCTGCTGCATCCCCTATGCCAAGGATTTGTGCTTTTGCCTGATCTGTCTCCTTTTTGATTTCGGGTGAGTTCAAAAAGAAGTCTATATTCAACTCAAGATTATCTGCCATTTTTTCTCCTTTCTGCCAGCATTTTGCCAGAGGCTTTAAGTACTATTTGTTCTCGCTTAACTGATTTTGGCATGTCCTGAAGCATTGCAGATACAAGCGTCCAAGATACATCCCACATAAGTTCTTTATAAGTAAATCCCGTTTGGGACATTACGTACTGAAGAACTCCGAACAGGCTATTTAGTCCTACTTGAATTAACTCCTGTTCGCTCTCTGACCCAAATAGCCCGTTACCGTCTTCGATTTCAGGTATCTGGT
>NZ_JBMLSD010000509.1:0-5858 GCF_049240685.1 Flectobacillus sp. | reverse complement strand
GCAGCATCCATCAAATCTTCGTCGATTGTAACGCTACCTACATAATTGAGCTCCGCTTGCGTGATTTTAACACGATGGAGCTTTGATTTCATGACATGAATAAACATGACTTTGTAGTTAAAATTTGCAAATATTTGAGTGTGTAACAAAGCACACGCCTCAATAATTGCACAAAGATAGTTTATGTAAAGAGTTATTTGATAATTAAAAGGACTAATTCTTACTGGATAGAAACGGCCACTTATTTACCAAAACTATATTACAATATTATCTATCAGGCGGGTTTTACCTAAAAAGGCGGCAATACATAATGCTATTTTACCTCCTTCAGAATTTTGTGATAAAGTGCCGTTGAATGGTTGAAGAGTATCAAAATCAGAGACTTCAAAATATTCCAACTCAATACCCTCGATTGTTTTTAGAAAGTCCGCGAGTTCGGATTTTACTACCGATACTGCTTTGTCTTGTAAGAGGCCGGCCTTTGCATTGTTGAGGGCTTGATACAAAAACGGGGCAATAGCACGCTGCTCCGGACTAAGATTTCTGTTTCTTGAAGACATTGCTAGGCCGTCTTCTTCGCGTTGGGTAGGACAAATCACAAGTTCCAGATTAAAGCTTAGTTCATTGACCAAGCATGAAATTACGGCGCACTGTTGTAAATCCTTCTGTCCAAAAAATGCTTTATCGGGTTGAATAATGTGAAATAATTTTGAAACAACAATACCTACTCCATTAAAATGCCCGGGTCTGAAGGCACCTTCCATGACAGTTTCTAATGCCCCAAAATCAAACTTCATAGAAGGCAATTTGGGATACATTTCATCGACTGAAGGCGCAAACAAAATCTCACAACCTGCATCTTTCAACATTTGACTGTCGGCCTCGAGGGTGCGTGGATAAACAGCCAAGTCGTGCGAATTATTAAATTGAGTAGGGTTTACAAAAATACTGCAAACTACTACATCCGACTGGGCTTTGGCCTGATTAATAAGAGAGATATGTCCTTGATGCAGAGCACCCATAGTTGGAACTAACCCTACTGATAAGCCTTGCGTACGAAGTTGTTTGAGATGTTTTTGTAAAGTGGAAATTTGATGAAATACTAACATCCTGTTTTTGTTTTAGTTAGTCTATAAAATCTATTGCCCACGCTTGTATAAGTTGGGTAGTTGAGTGGATGAAGAAGGCAAAAAAACTTCAAAACTACGGGGTTCTTTTACATTCTTCGCAAAATGATTGTGGAATTTCCGTATTTTTTTTATATTTTTGCATAATTTTTTTCGAAATCTGTGCTTGTTTTTTGTTAGCGTTGATTGGTTGTATGCAAGGTTTGGGTGATTGATAGGAGATAAATTGCTCGATAAAACACTTGTTAAATTTTACAACAGTTAACACTTTTTAACAACTACTAAGCTCCTAACTACGACAACAATGTCTAAATTGCGTATCCTTTACGTTGCCAGCGAAGTTGACCCATTCCTTTCTACTACTCAGGTAGCTGATTTTGTAAGAAAATTGCCAGCGGCCATGCAAGAAAAGGGAATGGAGATTAGAATCTTGGTGCCAAGATTCGGGTTGATCAATGAACGTAAAAACCGTCTTCATGAGGTAGTAAGATTATCGGGCTTCACCGTTCCTGTGGGCGATGATGATAAGCCTGTGACCATAAAGGTAGCAAGTTTGCCATCAGCAAAATTGCAGGTGTATTTTATTGATAACGAAGACTACTTCCAACGTAAGACTGTTTTCACCGACAAAGAAGACAACTTTTACTCGGACAATGACGAGCGAGCAATATTCTTTTGCAAGGGCTCGTTAGAAACCGTGAAGAAATTAAGATGGGCTCCGGATATTGTGCATTGCAATGACTGGATGACGTCGCTTGTGCCGTTGTACTTAAAAACAACTTACAAGAACGATCCAATGTTCAAAGATGCTAAAGTCGTATTCTCAGTTTATAATAGTGCTTTTTCTCACAAATTTGAAGCAAATAGTTTGTACGAGAAAGTGAAGTTGATGGACATAGAGGATACTATGCTAGATAGCTTGAAAACGGCTGACTATGCTGGCTTTATCAAAATTGGCGCAGAGTATGCAGATACTGTGATTACCTCAGAAGAAGAAGTTACGGAGAAATTTAACACAATTGTTGATGAATTACCAGACAAAAAAATCGAGTTTGTTCCTGAAGAAAATATCGAGAGCTACTACAACCTTTACACAGATTTGGCAAGTGCGTAACCTTTGGGTGCTCCTTGTTGGTGCGTTCTTGATGGCCTGTGATGACCCTGAAGAAATCGGTACGGAGCTTTTTGGTCAAGATATCGGCCTAGCCTATACCGACACGCTGACGGTAGAGGCGTCTACAATTCAATTAGACTCGATGCAGACTTCTGGTATTCCGTCGGTGTTTGTTGGAAGTATGAGCCATCCAGTTTTTGGTGATTACACAGCTAAGACTTTCTTCCAGCCAACCAATATCGATACGATTAAAATTGATACCGCTGGAACTAACGCCTACAAAGCATCTTTGGTAGAATCTGTGGATTCTCTTGCGCTCTATTTGGTTTTTCGTCGTGTGGCAGGTGATACTACAAAAGCCCAAACTTTCAAGCTTTACAGGGTAAAAAGCTCTGCAACCCCAACTGTAAGTAAAGTTTACAATACGGGCGATGCACTACCTGAATACGATCCTACGCCATTAGCAACAGTGACTAGAAATCCTTTGAAGCCTATCAGAAATGCCAATTCTACTTCTGAAGATACTTCAAAGTACAGTTATGTGAAGATACCTCTACCAATGGCTCTTGCCAGAGAGATTTTTGCAAAACGTAATCTTTCAAGTGCTAATGCGGTAGTTTATGATAAGTTCAAGGATGTAATAAAAGGCTTTGTATTGGTAAGTGAAACGAGTCAAAATTCCGCTTTATCTTACTTTTCGGTGGCTCAGAGTATGATGGATCTTTCTTATCATTATACTTATACTTATCGAAAAACCACAGGGGTCGATACTACCGTGAGTGTCAATAAAACTACTTCATTCTATTTGAGTAATGGTACTGCTGCGACAGGCGAACAAAATGTTCGCTGGACCAACGTTACCGTAAATAGAAAGGGTGCTTTGGCCAACATCAAAAAAGCTGCTGATGCGCTTAAGTCATCGGATGCTGGTGGTTATGTGTATATGGATAATATCTCAGGTTTGGCACTGAAGTTGAAGTTCCCTACTTTATTGAGTTTGAAAAACAATAAAAATATAGCTATCAACAAAGCCGAATTGGTTTTAGAACCAGACCAGCCTCTATCGGGCTTCTCTCGAATTACCAATCTGGTGGCAATTCAGGAAAATGGAGCTAATCGTCCATTACGCAATACCTCGACCAATGGTTTTGTTTATGCTAATAGCGAGACTCAAATTGCCTCTTATGCTACAAAAGCCAATAGCTATACGTTTAACGTAACGTCGGCTCTTCAAAACATTTTATCGGGTAGAGCAACCTCTAATGGATGGATTCTAACACCAACTTGGATTGGTTTAGCATCAAGTACTGCTACTTCTGTTTCGGTATTATCTAGTTCGAGAATCGTTTCGGTAGAACCAGTACAGGCAGTTTTTAATGCAAAAAATATTAAATTGAAAATCTATTACACACATATTTCTAAGTAATAGTTGGCAAAATTTTTGCTACTACTTTAAAGCGGAATACTCATTGTTGAGTATTCCGCTTTTTATTTTGCAGTAATATATTGCCGTATTTTTTAGTAAAAAATCATGATAGTTAAGGCATTTTGATTATTTTTACACATCAAACACAAGAATAAAACAACTATAATCAATCAAATTTTCAAACTATAATCATTATACTATGTGTGGAATTGTAGCCTATGTCGGGCATCGTGACGCCGCACCTTTGATTCTCAAAGGTTTAAAACGTTTGGAATACCGTGGTTATGATAGTGCTGGTATAGCATTGTTGAACGGAGCATTAAATGTTTACAAGAAAAAAGGTAAGGTAAAGGATTTAGAGGAGGCAATTACCAACGAAACACTCCATAGTACCATTGGCATTGGACACACTCGTTGGGCAACCCACGGCGAGCCCAACGACCGAAATGCTCACCCGCATTATTCTGCTAGTCGTAACTTAGCGATTATTCATAATGGTATCATCGAAAACTACAGTTCTATCAAGAAAAATTTGATAAAAAAAGGACATGAGTTTCACTCTGATACCGATTCAGAAGTATTTGTTCATTTTATTGAAGATATCCAAATCAATGCAGGCTGTTCATTAGAAGAGGCGGTACGTTTGGCGATGAAGGAGGTTGTAGGAGCTTATGCCATTGTGATAATGGATGCTAGTAATCCAACGCAATTGATTGCTGCTCGAAAGGGTTCTCCTTTGGTGATTGGGGTAGGAGAGAAGGAGTTTTTCTTTGCTTCTGACGCCACGCCCATTATTGAGTATACGCACGAGATGATTTATCTGAACGATTACGAAATTGCTGTAGTACGTGAGGGTGAGTTAACGGTTAAAAACATTGATAATGCACTACAATCTCCGTATATACAAACGGTAGAGTTAGAACTTGAGGCTATCGAAAAAGGAGGATATGAGCACTTTATGCTCAAAGAAATATTCGAACAACCTCGTTCGGTAGCAGATTGTCTTCGTGGTCGTGTCAATGCAGATAATGGACATTTAGTACTGGGTGGCTTGCGTGAATATATAGACAAACTTGCAAAGGCCAAACGTATTGTGATTGTGGCCTGTGGGACTTCGTGGCATGCGGGCTTAGTGGCAGAGTATCTTTTTGAAGAATTAGCCCGTATCAACGTGGAAGTAGAATATGCTTCAGAATTTAGATACCGCAATCCTATCATTAAAGAAGGGGATTTTGTTATTGCGATATCTCAGTCTGGCGAAACCGCTGATACATTGGCGGCAATTGAACTAGCCAAGTCAAAAGGGGCTACGATTATTGGTGTTTGTAATGTCGTAGGCTCATCTATTCCTCGTGCTACTCATGCGGGTGCCTATACTCATGCTGGACCTGAAATTGGGGTAGCATCCACAAAAGCTTTTACAGCTCAAGTTATCGTGCTTACACAAATGGCCATTGCGGTTGCTCGCAAAAAAGGAACATTGCATGAGGATACCTTTAGAAGACTATTGTTTGAATTGGAGCGCATTCCTCATAAAATTGAAACAGTTTTACAAAGTGATGGCAAAATCAAGGAGATTGCAGAGAAATTTAAAGACGCTCGTAACTTTATCTACTTGGGACGTGGCTACAACTTCCCTGTAGCTTTGGAAGGCGCTTTAAAATTAAAAGAGATTTCTTATATTCATGCCGAAGGCTATCCTGCTGCTGAAATGAAGCATGGTCCTATTGCCTTGATTGATGCAGAAATGCCAGTAGTATTTATTGCAACCAAAGATAGCTCTTACGACAAAGTGGTTTCGAATATCCAAGAGGTGAAAGCTCGTAAAGGTCAGGTGATTGCTATTGTAACCGAAGGTGACAAGTTAATTCCAACGATGGCAGATTATGTGGTCGAAATTCCTGCCATGCACGAGGCCTTGATTCCCTTGGTGTCGGTGATTCCTTTGCAGTTGCTTTCTTATCATATAGCCGTGATGCGCGGTTGCAATGTAGATCAACCTCGTAACCTTGCCAAGTCTGTAACGGTAGAGTAGGTGTTGGTGCTAAATAGTAAGTTTTGAATAATCTATATTTGACATTCAAAATGAGATTGGATTATTGCCTAGTTCGAAACTTAGTCTTGGACTAGAGTTTTTCGCTTAATGCTGACGGTTTCCAGTCTAGTGCGTTATGGTGCAATCTTTCTTAAT
>NZ_JBMLSD010000508.1:0-2001 GCF_049240685.1 Flectobacillus sp. | reverse complement strand
ATGCCATCCTATCTAATCAGTCATGTCCAGAAAAATACAACAATATTTAGCAGTACTTATCTTGTCTTTATCGTTTTTCATCAAAGCGATTGGTCAAGATATTCCTGCACAGCCTAACCCTCCTCTTATGGTAAGTGATTTCGTGATGAAACTCAAGCCAGAAGAGCGTAACGCATTAGAACAAAAACTTAGAGGCTATCGTGATTCGACCTCTACAGAAATTTCAATTGTCATTGTAAAAAATACAGGTGAGTCTGATCCGTATGATTATGCTATGAAAATTGCTAAAACATGGGGAGTTGGAGCAAAAAATAAAAACAATGGGGTTTTGCTTTTATGGGCTACCGAAACACGCAAAATTCGTATCGTAACAGGTAGAGGCATTGAGGATGTGTTGCCCGATGCTATCTGTAAAAGAATCATCAATACGATTCTTGTTCCGAATTTTAAGCAACAACAGTGGTATCAAGGTCTCAATGAGGCTACCGACGAAATGATTCAGCGTGCAAGTGGTGAATTCAAATCTGATGCTACCTCAGATGATGACAGTCCACTAGGCTTTTTTATCATAGTTATTCTCATCATTGTATTTATTGTCATTTCTATCATTATTTCAAAACGTGGTGGCGGCGGTGGTCGTGGAGGCTACCGAGGCGGTGGCTGGACTCCTCCAATTATCATTACTGGCGGCTCGTCATGGGGTAATCGTAGCGGTGGTGGCGGAGGTGACAGTGGTTTTGACTTCGGAGGCTTCGGCGGTGGTGACTTCGGTGGCGGTGGCGCTGGCGGAGACTATTAAGTAGGAATGTTGAATTGTGAATTAGGGTTTTAGGAAGGATTTTAAAAACCGTTTATTGGGGATATCGGATGTTAGATTTCGGAAGGGTAATCTTTTTTATTTTGTAAAAGCAAAGGTTTTTTTCTTTATTTCCGAAATCAGAAATCCCCAATCCGCAATTATTGGAAATCCTTCGTACAATCCTAATCAAATATCCGACATCCGAAATTTTTTCAATCCTTCGTAGACCACTCGATGGGGAATTTGTAATTTTGTACATAAAATAAAATTATGCGAGAAATATGACTAACCACAGCGTTAGGTGTATCTCTCAAAAATCCCAAATCAGTCTCCAAATTGCCATTAGGCTTCATTAAATTTTTGAGAATCAGTGCTAAAAAATATCATTTCACAAGAGCTTAACGAAGCTCAACTTGTTCTCCAAAAGTTTTTATCGGACGAACATAATATCCAACAAATTGAGGCAGCAGCACAATTAATGGCTGATGCTATCAAAGCAAACAACAAGATTATTTCTTGTGGAAACGGTGGCTCACATTGTGATGCCATGCACTTTGCAGAAGAACTTTCGGGTCGTTATCGTAACGAACGCCGTTCGATGCCAGCAATCGCCATTTCGGATGTTTCACATATTTCTTGCGTAGGCAATGACTACGGTTTTGAATATATCTTTTCTCGCTTTGTAGAAGGCTTAGGCAATTCAGGAGATGTACTTTTAGGTATTTCAACGAGTGGCAACTCTGCCAACGTGATTCGTGCCGTAGAAGCTGCCAAAGCAAAAGGTATGAAAATTGTGATTTTATCAGGAAAAGATGGTGGAAAGCTAGCTGGACAAGCAGATGTAGAAATCATTGTTCCACATTTTGGCTATGCCGACCGTATTCAAGAAGTACATATCAAGGTAATTCATATCTTGATTTTACTTATCGAAAAATTGGTTATTTGGGAGTAGTTCTCTGTTAGAGGTTAATCGATAATCTAGTAGGCTAGCAGTCGATGCACCATGTTTGCGCCTCGAGTCAAGTGAAATCTAGCATAGTAGAATCAAAACATGAGTCATCCCAAATTTTAAGACTGTGATTATCCTCCATAATTTTCATAAAAAAGGGGTCGGAATCTATTTTCCGACCCCTTTTTTGAGGCTATTATGCTAGATTTACTTGGTTTGAGACGCAAGCATCGAGACGCAAGCATTGCGTCTC
>NZ_JBMLSD010000507.1:0-5475 GCF_049240685.1 Flectobacillus sp. | reverse complement strand
GGTCTTACGATGACCCCCACAACAGGTTTGCCTGGTGCATCGGCACAAGTACAGCTTCGTGGTGCTACGTCTATTGGTGGGAGCAACTCACCTTTGTATGTAATAGACGGCTTGCCAGTAAGTAACAATACTTTCTCGCAGGGAGGCTTGGTATCGGATGGTCCCAACCGCGCCAACGACTACATGAACCGTATTGCTGATATTAACCCAAACGATATAGAGAGCATTACTGTACTAAAAGGCCTTGAGGCGGCAGCGCTTTATGGTTCTGAGGGTTCGTCTGGGGTAATTATGATTACTACGAAAAAAGGTTCGAAAGGTGCTACACGTGTAAACTACAGCAACTCTTTCGATTTTTCGAATATTTATCGTTATGTAGAAACACAAAAAGTATATGGTAGAGGCTCGTATGGTGTAATAGACCCAACCGCAACGGCTTACCGTGGCCCAAAATATTCGGAGGGTTCTAATTCTCAAATTTTTGATAATGTCGAAAATTTCTTCCAGACTGGTACTACACAGCGCCACAACATTAGTGTAGAAGGTGGGCAAAAAATTACTTATCGTTTCTCGGCGGCCTATACTGACCAAACAGGGGTTGTACCTACAACTGGGATGAAACAATTCCAAACCAAACTGACGGGTAGCACCGAAATTGCCAGAGGAGTAACACTTACAAACTCATTTGCACTTACCAACTCTGATATCACAAAAGCCTACAGAGGCGCAAACGGTATGTATTTGAGCGCTTTAGGATGGCCTGCCAATGACGATATGCGCAACTATTTGAATATTGACGGGACAAGACGACGTTTGGTTCCGGCCGATAACTCTGAATTAGATAATCCTTACTTTAGTTTATATAAAAACCAAAACAAAGAGAGAACTCTTCGAATGATTGAGAATATTGCTCTTTCGGCAGACATAAAGCCTTGGTTGAACGTAACTGGTAGATTTGGGGTAGATACTTACACCACGTTTCTGAACTTACTGATTCACCCAGAATCTGGAAGCGGTTCGAGTGCAGGAGCTGGAGCAAATGGTATTGCAGCCAAGGGATATATCGACAATGCGATTGATGTAGGTAGAATTTTTAACGGAAACTTTATTGCTACTGCAAAAAAGAAAATAGGTAATATAGATGGTTCATTCTTGATTGGAACTTCATTTCAAGATGATAAATCAGAAGTAAATGCTTCGTATGGCGAAAAGTTGTACTTACCAGATTTCAATAGTATCAACAACACCGATGTAACTACCCAAAGAGGCAAAGTTACGATTCAACAAAAACGCCTACAAAGTGTATTTGCAAGTTTGGATTTGAACTACAAAGACATTCTTTATTTGAAGGCTACTGGTAGAAACGACTGGTCTTCGGCTTTGTATGGCGCCACAAGATATGACTACTTCTACCCTTCTGTAAGTGCCAGCTTTGTATTTACCGAATTACCTGCATTCAAAGATTTAGGCTTCTTATCGTTCGGTAAACTTCGTGCGTCATACGCCCAAACAGGGAAAGACCCTGCAACGCCATACAAAATCAAATCGACCCTTACACCACAAACTACTACTGATGGTGGTTTTGCTTATGGATTTTATGGCGGTAACCCCAACTTGAAGCCAGAAAGAGGTGTTGGTATGGAGGTAGGTGCTGAATTGCGCTTCTTCAAGGGTCGTTTAAATCTCGATGCAGCCTTTTATTCGAACGAGCGTTCCGACCAAATCGTAACACAACGTTTGAGTTATGCCACAGGTTTTATATTTGCTTTGTTGAATGGTGGAACCTTCTCAAACAAAGGTGTTGAGGTACAATTGTCTGGTTCTCCAGTAAAAACATCTAACTTTTCATGGGACGTAAATGTCAACTTTTCGAAGTTTACGACAGATGTAAAAAATCTTCCTGCCGATGTGGCCGAATATTATAACTCAGATACTTGGTTATACAACAATGCACGTGCGAGTGCATTTGTCGGAGATTTATCAAAATATTTTCCGACGCTCGACAATTTGAGCTATTACCAACAATGGGCTGGTTCGGCTACTGCTATAGGTGGATATAGCTATTTACGAAACAAAAGAGGTGATATCTTGATTAATCCAGCCACAGGTTTACCTATCAAAAATACCAATTTCTTACCTATTGGCGACCGTAATCCAGATTTTTCCATCGGTTTAAGAAACTCTTTTACCTATAAGTCTATCAATCTTTCTTTCTTGTTGGATATTCGTAAAGGTGGCGATGTATTTAATGGTAATGCCATGTGGTTATACGAGCGTGGCCTGAGTACAAAAACACTCGATCGAAATACTCCGATTGTATACAAAGGCGTCTTAAGAGATGGTTATGAAAACACCGACAACCCAACGCCAAACACCGTTCAGGTAACTCCTAGCACCAGCACAAACCAAGGTTTTTATAGCTCTTTAGCAGAATCTGATTTCGTAGAACACGATATCAACTGGCTTCGTATGCGTGACGTGAGTTTATCTTATTCGCTTCCATCAAAAGTTTTGAGTGGCGTAAAATGGATAAAAAATGCCTCAGTTTTCGTGCGCGGTACTGAGTTATTTTTGATTACGAATTACACAGGAGCCGACCCAAGTGTAAATGGTACAACTGCTACCTCATTAGGTGTAGGTGCCGCAGGAATCGACTTCGGAACGGTATCCTTACCTCGTACTTTCAGTACTGGCATCAATGTAACATTCTAATCAAAACCTGTTTTTATCTTACATTCGGTTAAAACATCAGAAAGAAATGAAAAAAATCTCATCATATATATTTCTGGCAGCTACAGCACTTTTGATGAGTAGTTGTCAAGATTATCTCAATATCAACGAAGACCCAAGTAATCCTCAAGTGGCTGAAGGCTATGCCCTTTTGCCTCCCATTGTGGCACAGATGGTTCGTGGCGAACAATTTGATGGTCGTTATGCTGGGCAATATTCTCAAGTTTGGGCATCCTCAGCTGCCAATAACACATGGGATTTACATAGCTATGTCTCTGGCTCTGATGCAGGTGGCGAAAAATGGCGTTCTCACTATTGGTCTATCGGTACTAATATCGATTTGATTGTGGCTGACGGAGTTGCCAAACAAAAATGGGATTATGTTGGAGCGGCCAAAGCAATCCGTGCGTGGTCGTGGCAAAGTACTACCGACTGGCATTGCGAAATGGTATTGAAGCAAGCCTTCGAACCCAACCGTTATGTGTTTGACTACGATTCTCAAGATTTAATTTATGAAGAGGTTCGCCGATTAAGTCAAGAAGCCTTGGATAACCTCAACAAAACTGGAGATGGCGTTGGCTCGCTAGTACGTGGAGATAAAGTATACAATGGTAATGTAGACAAATGGAAAAAGTTTGTGTATGCCACCTTGGCTCGTAATGCCAATCATATCAGCAATAAGAGTTCTTATAACCCTGATAAAGTAATTGAATATTGTGATAAAGCTATGTCATCCAATGCCGATAACTTTATGGTTCCACATCGTGGTGCAAGTACAGCCGATGGCAATTTCTTCGGGCCACTTCGCGACAACATGCAATCTTTTCGTCAAACAGACTTTAGCATCAGTCTATTAGACGGTCGTGTGTTCAATGGCGTTGTAGACCCACGTTTACCATTGATGTTTACGGCTTGTGTAGATGGTGTGTACAGAGGTGTTACTCCAGGTAGCGTCGACCCTAACGCAACACCTGTCGATAACCCTAAGCGTGTGCCTATCTTATGGGGTGTTCCTCCTTCGGCCTTGGTTGGCAAATCACCAGTAGATGTTACTAAAGGAAAATACATTTATAAGGACGACGCTCCGTTTCCAATTATAACCTATTCAGAAATTCAGTTCATCAAAGCCGAAGCGGCTTTTAGAAAAGGTGATAAAGCAACAGCTTTGGCAGCCTATAAAAATGCCATTGGTGCACACATGGATTTTGTAGGAGTATCTGCAAGTGACAAGGCTACATTTTTAGCCAGTAAAGCCATCAAACAAACAGGCGCTGAGTTAACGCTTAGTGATATCATGTGCCAAAAATTTATTGCTATGTATGCACATGGAAACATGGAGACATGGGTAGATATGCGTCGTTATAAATACGATTCCAATATTTATACAGGCTTTACCTTGCCTAGAGCTTTTGCCACTGAAAACAATGGCAAACCCGTTCAGCGTGTTCGCCCTCGTTACAATTCCGAATATGTATGGAATAGAGCCTCATTGGATAAATTGGGTGGCAACAACCCTGATTATCATACCTACGAGCAATGGTTTACTAAAACAGAATAGTAATAGAATTGTAGGCTAAAGAGTAGGCAAAAAAGTATATTTTTTCCTTTGTGAACAAGTACACCAGACTTGCTTACACTACTTAATGTTTTTTTAAAATAGAGAGTATTTTCTCCTAAATTTTACAAAAATGACGTATAAAAGATTTTTATCAATAATAACCCTTGCTGCCAGCATTTTCGGACTAGCGGCCTGTGGTGAACAAGCAGATTCATTTCAAAATATACTCCCTGCCACGGGTAGTCGTCTAAAATTTATTCATGCAGCGCCCGATGTCGCAGGTGTGGATATTTACCTAAACGATAAAAAATTCTCAGGGGTCAACACTACACCACCTACGGCACCAAATTTGCTTACGTATGGTAGCGCGTTTCCGCTAACGGCAGAGTATGCTACTTACCCAGCAGGGAATACCAAAGTCGGCGTTGTTATTCCTTCTTTGAACAATGCAGTAGGGGTATCAGCCAACCTTAACCTTGAAGATGGGAAATATTACTCTGTGTTTGCGACTGGCATTACACCAAATTACTCAGCCGTGGCACTCGAAGATAAGTTCCCAGCTGCCAACGGTAAAAATATCTACGTAAGAGTTTTGAACCTAATTTCTAACTCAAGTACCGTTGATTTTGTGGTAAATGGTCAAGCAATTGCGACAAATGTACCGTATAAAAATTCGGATAATACTTTTTACACAATTCCGATAGATAATTTCTTATCTGGTACGATTACTGTACCATTTTTTGCGAGAGTCTCGGGAGGAGTGGCTTTGGTAACAACCGCTACCGTAAACCAAACTTTGGTAGTTCCGGGCAAGTGCTACACCGTATATGTACGAGGAATAGTAACAACCGATGCAAAGAATCCTACCAAATATGCCCCAACCACAAGCGTATTGGTAAATAGATAAGTAATTTTGTTTTAGGTAACAGGAACAAGGCAAAGCGTCTTAAATTGTTTTTTAGTAACGATAGATATATTTTTGCCGAATGCCCAAAGCCGTAAGCTAAAGCAAAACAAGAGTTTTTTATAAAAGGAGAAAGACCTGTGCTTGCCTAAGGGCTATAGCTAAATACATATTGCGGGTAGAATTGACTATATTTTGCTCACTAACTTATTAATTAAGACAGATGTGTATACTTTAAAGGGTGAGATGTATTTTCTCACCCTTTTTTCTATTTTGACAAAAG
>NZ_JBMLSD010000506.1:0-18358 GCF_049240685.1 Flectobacillus sp. | reverse complement strand
TGGAAGAACTTCAGAAAAAAGAACAGAGTCTGGCTAAAACTCAAGATAAGCTAGATAAGAACAAAGATTAGCTAATGTGTAGAGGCAACCTCTCTCCATCAGAGCAAACCATACTCGAAAAATATCGTAAAGCTTTTAGTTAGCGTTGTAAAGGATTTTCATCTCAACACGTAAAACAAATGCTCATGCAAGATGAGGGTAATCAGTATGCCCAAGCCGCTCGAATCCTTCAGGAAACAACAGAACTTTATGGGCATGTTGAGGAAATAGACAAAGAAGGAGGTGAGTTCTATTAGTAAATGTGATATTAATAAGGTATTTAACGTTCGACAGAAATTTATTACCCCCAAAAAAACAAAATGCCCTCTGACAGAGTCTGAGGGCATTTTTTCTGAAACAAAACCACAAGAACCATTACTTGTGGTCATGCTTGTATAGTTATTAATCCTAAACTTCTACTAAAGATTCGTCGTGTTGTGAGATATCCAAACCAACTCTTTCTTCTTCTTCTGTTACACGCAATGGAATAATTTTGTCTGTGATAAACAACAATGCGTAAGAGCCTAAGAAAGCGAATGCTGAAACAACAACCAATGCAACGATGTGTTTGATGAACAAAGAAGCGTCACCGCTGATGAATAAACCTTCTTCAGCTACAGCTCCGTTGATTGCTTTTGAAGCAAACAAACCTGTCAACAACATACCCATCATACCACCTGTACCATGGCAAGGGAATACGTCTAATGTATCATCCAATTTAGAGTTTGCTCTCCAGTGTGCAGCGATGTTAGAAACGATTGCTGATACTGTACCGATGAAGATAGCTGCTGGTACTGAAACGAAACCAGATGCTGGTGTGATTGCTACAAGACCAACTACTGCACCGATTGAGAAACCTAATGCTGAAACTTTACGTCCACGAGTTACATCAAATAATACCCATGACAAACCTGCTGAAGCTGCTGCTACGTGCGTAGTTGCGAAAGCTGACACAGCCAAAGCACCTGCACCTACTGCCGAACCTGCGTTGAAACCGAACCATCCGAACCACAACAAACCAGTTCCTAACAATACGTAAGGGATGTTTGCTGGAGGAAGAATATTGGCTTCGATATGTGATTTACGACGTTTCAAGTAAATAGCACCTGCTAGTGCTGCCCAACCTGCCGACATGTGTACAACAGTACCTCCTGCAAAGTCAAGTACACCATATTTGAACAACCAACCATCTGGATGCCAAGTCCAGTGAGCTAATGGAGCATATACTACCACGCAGAACAATACCATGAATAAAACAAAAGCACGGAAATTGATACGTTCAGCCAAAGCTCCTGAAATCAAAGCTGGTGTAATTACCGCGAACTTCATTTGGAAGAAAGCAAACAAAGCAAATGGAATTGTTGGAGCTAATGACCAAGGCTTACCATCAAACACTCCTTTGAAGAATGCATAGTCTAATGGGTTACCAACGATACCACCAATCGAGCTACCAAATGCTAATGAGAAACCAAAAATTACCCAAATCAATGTAATTACGCCCATTGCAATGAATGATTGCAACATGGTCGAGATTACGTTTTTGTGGTTAACCATACCACCATAGAAATAGGCTAAGCCTGGGGTCATAAGTAATACCAAGCCTGATGATACTAACATCCAAGCGATATCACCTGTGTCGAGACCTTCAGTGACCGCAGGACCAGGGGTTGGTACAAAAGCTGCAAAAAGCGCAATTGCCAAGAGGATCAGCATCGGGATCCAAGTTGGTTTTTGTTGTGTCATGATACTAAAAGTTTTAGGGTTTATGGATTTTGTTTTCAGAGATTGTCCTTTGTTACCATCAGACAATTATCTTAAATTAAGTCAGGAATAAAGGGATAGATATTCCTGACTTAGTTGTAATATCTTTATTAGAATTTGTAAATCATTGCCCAAGTAAATGTTGACTGTGATTTAGTATCTTTTCCGTCACCATCTACGAAGAAGTTTTTGTCGTAAGAGTCAACTCTGAATTCAGGCTTCAATAACAAGTGGCCATCTGCTACTGTAAATGTAGGAGTAATTGTGAATGAGTTAACGCTTACACCATTTCCGTTGGCATCAATCAAAGCAGTTACACCGTCTTTATTAGAGAATGATTCATAACGAGCACCTAAGCTAAATGTACTTGTGAAGTCATACTTTGGATACAAAGCAATACCACCCCAAGTTTTACCACCTTGCTCACCAGTTGCAGCATTCACACCAAACAAAAATTTATCTGTTACTTGATAAGTAGTAGTCAAATCTAACAAATTGTAAGTTCCTGATGGAGTCAAACCAGTTACAGGGTCTTTCGAATTACGGTTGATAGTGATACCATTCACGTATACGTTCCAGCCTGCAGTTGGTTGTACAAACACCTGCGCAATCAACCCAGGTTTGTTATTGTTGCTATACAATTGGTCAACACCGCTTACAATACCGCCCATCAATGCAAATTTGTCAGAGAAGGCATAAGCTGCTTTTACACCTACATGGTAGAAAGGACCATTGTTGAATAAGTTCGAAAGCGAGTAGTGATAGTTAGCTGGGGCATCGATTACTTCATAACCGATGTGAGTACCAAACTGACCAGCTGTTAAAGTAAATTTATCTGTAGCCTTCCAGTTGAAATAAGCTTGTTTGATAATCAAAGAAGATGATCCGTCTTTTCCTAATGGACCAATATTGTTACCATAGTTACCCAAGTCAGCGTTTGGACCGAATGCCAAGTCAACAACAACATCAGATTTGGCAGTTGAGTATCCAATTTTAGTTTGGGCCAAACCTAAAGAGAAACCTGTTTTTTGATCAAATGCTCTAGCCGTACCCGAAGCACCTGTGTTCTTCATATCTCTAGGATTATTAAAGTTTGACAAATAGTAAGAATCAATGTATCCAGAGAACGTAAACTTACCTTTATCTTCCTCCTTATCTTGAGAAAATGCAGGAACTGCCAAAAACAAAGAAAATAATGCCGTTAAAGTCTTTTTCATAATATTATTTGGTTAATTGATTAATTATTAATGCTTGATTACAGTGCAAATATTATAGGTAAAAATCATTATTCCAAATTTTTTAGATAATTTTTAAACCTATTTTTTGCTATTTTTCAAAAAATAATCCAAAATCAATCTTTTTATAACCCTAATTTAGGCCTTTTTACAGAAAAAAATAACAACTAAGTTCATTTTTAAACTTATTTGGCAAAACGAACAATAAACCAAATATTATTTTTAGGACATATTGAGAAAAAATTAAATTTTTCCAATAAAAAAGCCCCAACTTCTCTTGAAGTTGGGGCTCAATAGTAAAATTTACAATTGTACTATACCATGTTACTCAGCGTGCAACCATGCTTTTTTGGCCAATAATGTTTCTTCGTCTTCCACATACTCTGGGTCTGGAACACAACAATCTACAGGACATACAGCCGCGCATTGTGGTTCTTCGTGGAATCCCATACATTCAGTACATTTATCGGATACAATATAATAAAACTCGTCAGATACAGGAGCCATTGGTTCTTTACCGTTGATAACAGTACCGTCTTCCAATTCAACATCGACCAATTTTGTCCCACCTGACCAAGTCCACTCTACACCACCCTCATAGATGGCTGTGTTTGGGCATTCTGGTTCGCAGGCTCCACAGTTGATACACTCCTCAGTGATAATAATTGCCATAGCTTTTTAAATAATTGATTAAAACGTTATCGGTTTATGGCTATCGGTTAATCGGAAAAGATTATCGCGCTAAATTCAAAATTTATTGATAATGATTTTGATAACTGATAACTAGCCACAAATTTAATAACTAAACAGCGAATAGACTAGATAGTTTGAAGACTATTGTAAAAATTTTATTTCCTCTTTTTGATTACCTTTGTGAAAATTATCGAATAATTATGACACTAGAAGCAAGAATTGAGGCTTTTTTGGCGCTTGGACGCTTTTTGAAGGACTCAAAAAATCAATCAGAAATTGAACTTTGGGTAGATTCAGCCTATCACCAAAACAACTGGTTTACTCCAGAAAATACTCGCTCGGCTATCGAGGCTATCGCTAAATATTTCTTGGACGAGGCTGCTATTCGTAAGTGGATTGGTAATTATCAAATCAAAAATGAGAATCCAAATCCCAAAAGAGTAGGTTTAATCATGGCTGGCAATATTCCTGCGGTAGGTTTTCATGATTTGTTTTGTGTATTAATTTCTGGAAATAGCTGTGTAGTAAAACTTAGTTCACAAGACAGTGCCTTGATGAGAGGATTTATTTCAAAATTAATAGAATTTGCCCCCGAACTACCAATAGAATTTGCCGAGCAAATGAAAAATGTAGATGCATTGATTGCTACTGGCTCAGACAACACTGCCCGTTATTTTGAATATTACTTCCGCAACAAACCACATATTATTCGAAAAAACCGAAGTTCGCTAGGGGTCATAAAGGGTAATGAAAGTTCCGCTGACTTCTTGGCGCTCGGAAAAGATATTACCTCGTATTTTGGATTAGGCTGTCGAAATGTTTCAAAATTATATGTGCCCACAAATTACGATTTCACAGGTTTTTATGATGCTATCGAACCACTTGGAGATATTTTCTTGAATCATAAATACAAAAATAATTATGATTACAATAAATCGATTTACCTCATCAATGGCGTAAAACATTTTGATAATGGATTCTTAGTAGCAACACCAAGTGAAAATCTGGTTTCGCCTATTTCTGTTATCTTTTATGAAGAATACGAAAATGAGCAAGATTTGACTGAAAAGTTAAAGATTCATGAAGAAAAAATTCAGTGTATCGTTTCCAAAGATGCTTGGTTTCCTAATTCTGTAGCATTTGGAGATTCCCAATGCCCCAAATTGGAGGATTATGCAGATGGAGTAGATACCATGAAATTTTTGTTAGAAATGTAAGTTGGTTTGTGATTTGAGTGGGTGAATATTAACAAAAAAAATGCGGTCGGAATGAGTTTTCGACCGCATTTTTTTGTTAAGAACCCATCCTTAGATGCCCTGAAATTGATAAAAAAATCACTCAATCCAGAGATTATTCTCTCGTAAAAGTAACCGATTTTCCAAAAATTGGTTTGCCAATATATCCTCTCACATCTAAGGTATTTGCATTCTTGAGTGTCAATACACAATCATACGTTTTACCGCTTCTAGGGTCATAGATGGTGCCATTTCTCCATGTATTTTTGGATTCTTCTTTAAAGTTTTTCAATAAAACCAAACCCAGCATCGGTTTATTGCGCAGCGACTCATCTTGGTTTTGGGTATCCAAAACAGGTTTACCATTAATAGTGGGTTGCTTTAACCACGCTATTTTGCCGTGATATTTTCCATTTTCTTCGTAGATTTGAATTTTGGATAGTTTATCTGCTGTCAACCACATACCTTCAACAGAAGTACTTTCTGTTTTATAAAAATGAGAAAACAACAAAATTAATCCGATTCCAAAGAGGTTAATAAGCATTTTCATAGATTATCAATTATTGAGTATTATTAAAGAGTAAACTATTTTGAGCTAAAAAGGTTGTAATACACTTTTGATACCCCGTAGGCCGCAAGCGAACCAATGATTGCTCCACAAATCACGTCTCCAGGGTAATGAACTCCAACATAGATACGACTGTAGCTTACAATTATTGCCCAAGGAAATAATAATTTGACCCATTTTTGACTTTTTCCGTACATTAAGTAGAAAAAAACGGCCAAGGTAAAGCTATTCGCTGCATGAGAACTACAAAAACCAAATTGTCCTCCACAACCTCCTACCAAGTGTATTAAATTGGCTAAACTAGGCTCATGGCAAGGACGTAATCTGGCTACCAAGGGTTTTAGTAAGCCAGAACAAACTTGGTCTGAAATCAAGATACACAACAATATCGCTACTAAGACTTTCCAACTTGATTTACCCTCTTTTTTCATTATAAAATAAAGAAAAAAGAGATACAAGGGAATCCATGTAAACTTATTGGTCATCAAACTCATGAACCCATCCATTACAGGATGATGCATACCATTCAAGAATAGAAAAGCTTGGGTATCTAAGGATTTGAGAGATTCTATCATAATTATGAGGTAAAACTTATCTGTAACAGATGAAGGAGGAGAAGTTTCTCCGTGTCAAAATCGTGTAGGTATGAGTGCTGTACGAGGGACTCTAAAGTATTGCAGATTTTGGATTTGGGAAGTAAAGTAAAATACCTTTATTTTTCACAAAATATAGAAGTCTACACTTCCGAAATCCAATATCCGAAATAAATGGTTTTTATTATCCTTTGTATAATACTAGTTGTGAATTTGAATATTAAAATATTAACAAACACATTCAAAACTCAGCACTCACAATTCAACACTCAAATGACGCGGTTGGGTATTTTAAACAAATCGCAACACTTTGCGCACACGCTCAATCGTTGCTTTGGCGATTTCTTCCGCTTTGGCTTCTCCGATTTTTAATTTTGCCTCTAGCTCGTCTAGGTTGTTCATATAATACTCAAACAAGCGTCTTTCTTCGGCAAACTCACGAACCAAAACTTCATGTAAAGCTTGTTTGGCATGACCATAGCCAAAGCCACCAGCCAAATATTTTTCACGCATGGAAGCGACCTCCTCGGTAGTGGCAACCAATTCATACAACTTGAAAACGTTACAAGTATCTGGATTTTTAGGCTCTTCTAATGGTGTGGTATCTGTCACAATTTTCTTAACAACTTTTAGTAATTCCTTTTCTGGTAAAAACACATCGATAAAGTTGCCATAAGACTTACTCATTTTTTGACCATCAATTCCCGGAATTGTCATCACTGATTCATCAATTCGTGCTTCTGGAAGCACCAAAATATCCTCCTCATATTGACGATTGAACGCGGCTGCAATATCTCGAGTCATTTCAAGATGCTGACGTTGGTCTTTACCAACAGGTACCAATTGAGCATCATACAAAACAATATCGGCTGCTTGTAAAACTGGGTAGGTAAACAATCCAGCGTTTACACTTGCTAATTTTTCAGATTTCTCTTTAAAACTGTGCGCATTAGCCAACATCGGGAATGGCGTAAAGCAATTGAGATACCACATTAGTTCGGTATGATAGCCAGCCAATCTTGATTGACGGTAAAAAAAGTTTTTTTCAGGGTCAAAGCCGCAAGCCAACCATGCCGCTGCAATCGCATAAGTATTTTGACGAAGTGCATCACCATCTTTCAAACTGGTTAAAGTATGTAAATCGGCAATGAACAAAAATGATTCATTTTTTGGTTCTTTAGACAAGGCTACTGCTGGGCGAATCGCTCCCAAAATATTTCCCAAATGTGGACGCCCCGATGCTTGGATGCCTGTTAGTATTCTCATGCTAGAAGGATTAATTGGTTCTTTGTGATATTGAAGCCATAGCAGCTTCAAGTTCATTTTTATGCAAAATTCCACAAATTCCTCCAATCCGTCAAATCATGGTTTGAACATTTTGAGTAACTTCACAAATAAGATTTATAATACATCCCAAAAAAGTAACACAATGGCCATTACTCAACAAACTTTTGACTACCTTAATCAACTCAAAATCAACAACAACCGAGAATGGTTTCACGCCAACAAGAAGGAATACGACGAAGTAAAAGCAAGTTTTGAAGAAACTATCCAAGAATTGATTAATACAATTGGAACGTTTGAAAACTTGTCTGGCGTAAAAATTAAAGACTGTAATTATAGAATTGCCCGCGATGTACGATTTTCGGCCAACAAAGCCCCATATAAAACTTGGCTATCCGCGAGTTTTTCGGAGGGTGGTCGCAAGTCTGGAAAAATGGATTATTACTTACATATAGAAGATGGTGGTTCGTTTTTGGGCGGAGGAATGTATTCGCCAACGGCAGAACAACTAGCTGCCTTTCGTCAAGAAATAGATTTTAGTCCAGAAACATTAAAAGGTATTATTTTTGACCCTCTCTTTGTGAAGACCTTTGGAACACCCGAGGGAGAGAAAGTAAAAACTTCGCCAAAAGGGTATGATAAAAACCATCCAGAAATTGAGTTATTGAAATGGAAACAAATGTTTTTCTGGAAAAAATTTACCAATGAAGAAGTACTTTCTCCAAACTTTGTAGAACAGGTAACTGAAACATGTAAAGTGCTAAAACCTTATTTGGATTACCTGAACGTGATTTTCTTCGACCATGAGGAGCCAGATATTCAGTTGTTGTAGGAATGAAATTAATGTTGAAATCGGTTTCTTTAAACCATTTCTTTGCCAATATTACTATTAGAAGTTATGCAATTTAGTCACTTACACTGTCATACACAGTACTCCTTACTCGATGGAGCGTCAAAAATTTCGGGGCTTTTTGCCAAAGCAAAGGCCGATAACATGCCAGCCGTGGCCATTACCGACCACGGGAATATGTTTGGCGCTTTCCAGTTTGTGGCAGAGGCAGGAAAACATGGAGACGTAAAACCTATCGTAGGTTGCGAATTCTATGTAGTGGAAGATCGCCACAAAAAATCCTTTTCAAAAGACCAAAAAGACCGTCGTAATCACCAACTAATGCTGGCCAAAAACCGCAAAGGTTATGAAAACTTGGTCAAACTCTGTTCCTTGGGATACATCGAGGGTTTATATGGTAAATATCCTCGTATCGATAAAGAATTGATTCTGCAATATCACGAAGGACTAATTGCTACTACATGCTGTATTGGTGCTTCTGTGCCACAGGCTATCCTCAAACATGGTGAGGAAGAGGGTGAAAAAGAATTCAAATGGTGGCTCGACCTCTTCGGTGAAGATTATTATATAGAGGTTCAAAACCACGATATTCCAGACCAGCTCAAGGTAAATGAGGTTTTGTTGAAATTCGCGAAAAAGTATAATGTAAAAGTTATTGCTTCAAACGACTCTCATTATCTCGATCAAAAGGATGCCAATGCCCATGATATTTTGTTGTGTATCAACACTGGCGAAAAGCAGTCTACCCCAACTTACAAAGATGTAGATGATGGCGAAAGTGTAAAAGGAAAACGTTTTGCCTTTTACAATGACCAATTTTATTTTAAGTCAACACAAGAAATGACAGACCTTTGGAGTCATCTTCCTGAGGCGATTGATAATACCAACGAAATCGTAGATAAGTGTGACCACCTGAAGTTGAAGCAAGATATTTTGCTTCCTAATTATCAGATTCCTGCAGGTTTTGTTTCCCAAGACGATTATCTCGAACATCTAACATGGGAAGGAGCACGCAATCGTTATGGTGAAAATTGGGAAGAACCACATATCAAAGAACGTCTGGCTTTTGAGTTACACGTGGTAAGAACCATGGGATTTGCGGGTTACTTCTTGATTGTACAAGATTTTATCAACGCTGGTCGAGACTTAGGGGTATTTGTAGGGCCAGGTCGTGGTTCGGCGGCAGGTTCGGCGGTAGCCTACTGTATCGGTATTACCAATATTGACCCAATCAAGTACAACCTACTATTTGAGCGTTTCTTGAATCCTGACCGTAAATCTATGCCCGATATTGATACGGACTTTGATGATGAAGGTCGCCAAAAAGTAATTGATTATGTGGTAGATAAATATGGTAAACAACAAGTTGCCCATATCGTAACTTACGGTACAATGGCAGCCAAAATGTCTATCAAGGATGTTGCACGTGTAATGGATTTGCCTTTGAACGAATCCAATGAGCTGGCAAAGTTAGTTCCAGATAAGCCAGGTACTAGTTTGAACCGAGTAATGAATGCTCCATTAGTAGGAGAAAAATCATTAGCTGAAAAAGAACAATTACAAGCGGAAGATTTAGAAAACGTCAAGAAACTTCGTGAAATTCGTCGAGAAGGTTCTTTACGTTCAAAAGTTTTGGAAGAAGCTTTGGTATTGGAAGGTTCGGTTCGTGGGACGGGTATTCACGCAGCAGGGATTATTATCGCACCTAAAGATTTGACTGAAATTTTACCCGTTGCTACTTCAAAAGAGGTAAACTTATTGATTACACAATTTGAAGGTAAAATAATTGAGGATGCTGGAGTAATCAAAATGGACTTTTTGGGTCTGAAAACTCTTTCTATACTCAAGGAGGCTCTGCGATTAATCAAGCAGAATCACGGGGTTGAAATTGACTTGGATTATATTCCATTAGACGACAAAAAGACGTATGAACTGTATCAACGAGCAGAAACAAATGGTACTTTCCAATTTGAATCTGTCGGAATGCAGAAGTATCTCCGCGAACTAAAACCCGATCAATTCTCCGATTTGATTGCGATGAACGCGCTGTACCGTCCGGGGCCGCTAGAATATATTCCAAACTTTATTGCTCGTAAGCATGGTCGTGAAGAAATCACCTATGACTTACCAGAGATGGAGGAATATTTGTCAGATACCTATGGAATTACGGTGTACCAAGAGCAGGTAATGCTTTTGTCTCAGAAACTGGCAGGTTTTTCTAAAGGTGACGCCGACGTATTGCGTAAGGCCATGGGTAAAAAAGACCGAGCAACGCTGGATAAAATGAAAGGGAAATTTGTCGATGGTGCCAAAGCAAAAGGACATCCTGAAGACAAACTCAACAAGATATGGACTGACTGGGAGGCTTTTGCCCAATATGCCTTCAACAAGTCTCACTCTACTTGTTATGCTTTTGTGGCTTATCAAACTGGTTACCTAAAAGCACATTATCCTTCCGAGTATATGGCAGCGGTTATGTCCAACTCGCTCGGACAAATAGAAAAAATCACCTTCTTTATGGAGGAATGTAAAAGAATGGGACTTCCAGTACTTGGTCCGGATATTAATGAATCTTACCGTTCTTTTGCAGTAAACAAAAAAGGTGAAATTCGTTTTGGTCTGGGTGCGATTAAAGGAACTGGTGATGCTGCTGTTGAATCAATCATCGAAGAGCGTGATAAAAATGGTCCATACAAAGATATTTTTGACTTTGTGAATCGGGTAAATTTGCGTACTGTAAACAAAAAAACCTTAGAAAGCTTGGCCTATGCTGGTGCTTTCGACTGTTATCCTGATATCCATCGCGCTATCTATTTTGAGGATTCTGAGGGTTCTAGTTTTATTGAAAAACTGATTCGATACGCCAACAAATCCGCAGAAATCGCCTCTTCAGCACAGGCCTCGCTTTTTGGTATGTTAGGCGAAGGTGGTGGGGCGGATATAGCTAAACCTAAAATCCCAACTATCGAAAAATGGTCACAAATGGAACGTCTCAAATTCGAAAAAGATGTGGTGGGTATCTATATTTCTGGTCACCCGCTAGACACCTATCGCCTCGAATTGGATAGTTTTTGTACAACTACGCTCGATAAAGTAATGGACCCAATTTATCGTGGAAAAGAGGTAAATGTAGGAGGAATCGTAACGAAGGTGGTCGAACGATATTCCAAAAATGGCAATCCATTTATGCTATTTACCCTCGAGGACTATAATGGGAGTTATGAATTTGCACTTTTTGGCGAAGACTTCGTGAATCTATCAAAATATGTATCACAGGACCGCTTTTTGTATATTAAAGGTACCGTAAAAAACCGATGGGGAAAACCAGACGATTGGGAGTTTAAGCCTATGAGTATGCAATTATTATCCGAAATAAGGGATAAATATACCAAAGAACTAAGTATCACACTGGGACTTCTTTCGGTAAATGCACAAATTATAGAATCTCTCAATCAGCTATTCCAACAACATCAAGGTTCTTGTACTGTTTCGGTAAAAGTAGTAGACCCTGAGGATAAAGTAGAGGTGACTATGTTGTCAAGAAAAAATAAAATTTCTCCTAACAATGTATTTCTTGAAGAATTAGAAAAAATTAATGGTTTAACTTTTAAATTAAATTAAGAAATAGGAAAGATCAAGTCAATAGTATATCTGAAGCAAAACTCAACTATAATCTTTTGATTATTAAAACCTTAAAACAAGCATTATACTATTAGCTAACACTGTTTTCCTACTTACAAAGCCCCATTTGATCTTTTGTTGACTCGAAATATCAAATGGGGCTTTGTAGGCTTGTAGGGTTGAGTGTTCAGCAAAATTTCTGACTAATTAGATATTTTTGCCTAAGCTCTATACCCGAAATTTTCCAGCAAACTAACTCTACAAATCGCCACTAGGTCCAAAAAATTCATAATGCATTTGAGCTTCTGGGACACCCAAAGACAGCAACATATCTTTTACTTGTTTCATAAAAGGAACGGGGCCACAGAAATAGTATTCCGAATCGAGTGAAGAAATATTTGTCTGAAGAATTTCTGGACTAAGAAAACCTTGAAAGTCTGGTTGATCAGTCGAGGCTGGTTCGTCATAAATAGAAATCACACTAAATTTTTCCTTTTTTTCAGCAAGTTGGCGACTTCTCTCGACAAATGCATGTGAACTCAAATTTTTAGCACACTGAATAAACAGCACCTCATTCTGGGCGTGATGAAATAAATCCATGTACATACTCATTAAGGGCGTAATCCCAACCCCTCCCGCAATTAAAACGATGGGTTTTTGTGTCGGCTCCAGCGTAAAATCACCTGATGGAATACCTAGTTTGATAATATCCCCCTCCTTCAAGTGTTCATGAAAATAGTTTGATACCAAACCCTTGGGTTTTCCTGTTTCTCGTTTTACCGAAATACGCCATGTTTTTTGTGTTGGACAACCCGAGAGGCTGTAGTTTCGTGTGTAGGTATGTTCAGAATCAGGAATACTGATGTTTACCGCCACATATTGACCCGATTTAAAACTTGGAACTGGACTTCCGTCAAGAGGTTTTAAATAAAAACTACTAATAATTGTTGACTCCTTTTCAATTTTTGTAATAATAAACTCCTTCTGACCTCGATAGCCTCCCTCCTTTTGTTCGGCATTCTGATAGATGTTTTCCTCGATGTTAATGAAAAGATTTGCTAATTCTTGATATGCCTCGGCCCATGCATTAATGATCTCATCTGAGGCCGCTTGACCCAGTACCAATCGGATAGCTTCCAATAGGTTTGCTCCAACTATATCATACATCTCGGGAGTAACCGACAGACTGCTATGCTTTTGGGTGATTTGTGATACAGCCTTCGCCAAAACCGCAGGATTATCGATGTTTGCGGCGTATGCGTATACGGCATTTGCAAGCGCACGAGGTTGGTCTCCATGTACCTGATGGGTCATGTTGAACACATTTTTTAAAGAAGGATTTCTTTCAAATAACAATTGATAAAAGGTTTTAGTGATAGCTTCACCATGATTCGCCAAAACAGGAACTGTTGCTTTTACGATTTCTATTGTTTTTGCACTTGCCATAAGTTTGATTTAAGAATAAAAGACCTTTTTATCTTTTATACAAGTAAAAAAATAGTAACAATAAAATAACTAGGCAAAATTAGATTTAATTGGGGAGAACAAGGCAGAAAACCCTCTAGGCTTTTTAGGAATAGTTTTGCCCCAAACCTCAAGCTAAAGGTCGAAGACTCACTTCCTACCTTACCAGTGCATACTTTGAACTGACAAAGTATACTAGCCCCCAAATAATCCAATGATTACTAGCGTTTTAGGAAAGTTATCCCTTCTGATAAGCCAGTGGCCACATCATACAGAGAGGTAGTTTCCAGTAATTTTGTGATATCGGCCCTAATTTTTGCAAACTGATTGTGGAGTGGGCAAGGATTTGCTCCGGAACATTCCTTCAAGCCTAAACCACAACTTTTGAAAATATCATCACCATCCATCGCTCTAACAACATCTGCCAATTTATTCGTTTGCATAGCAGACGCGGTAATTTCGAATCCTCCATGTGGTCCTTTTACAGAATCAATAATGTGGTTTTTGGATAACACTTGCATAATTTTTCCTGTGAAAGCCTCAGGAGATTCAATGGCCTGAGCTATATCTTTTATCCCTACCCTTTTGCTTACTAAAGACTGAGATGCAATATAAATGGATGCTTTAATGGCATATTCACAAGTTTTTGAAAACATAAGTAAGCTTTGTTAATTAACGATGTAAAGGTATGATAAAAATAAAAGATAAAAAAGTCTTTTATTATCTTTTCCAAAAAATTTTGTTTCTTAATGTACTGAGGGTACTTTTTTCTGGCATATCTATCAAGTAATCTTGCACAAAATTAGCTCAATTGGTTACACAAGGCCACAAGCCGCTTGCCGTGCGACAAAAGTATTGGCTAAAATAGCTTTTTAATTACTTTAAATCATCCTAAAAATATTTTCTCAACACTAAATTAGCAGAACACAAGAGTCCTCAGTCAGAATGATTTTTTCGCCAATAAAAGTAAAGCGGAATACCAGAACCAATCAAAACCAAACCTGCAAGCGCCTGAGCTGGTTGAGCAAACAATGTCACAATTACCAAAATGATGCAAAAAAGGATAAAAAATATGGGTATAAAAGGATAACCAATAACACGATAGGTCCGTGAAAGATTGGGTTCTTTTTTGCGGAGAATTACCACCCCAAGAGCTGTTGCACCGTAATATATAAAAGCAGCAAAAACCAACATATCAGTCAATTGATCAAAACTACCAGACCAAATCAACAGAATTGACCAACATCCTTGAAAAAGAAGAGCATAAGTTGGCGTTTGATATTTTGAATGAATCAGTGCTGTTTTCTTAAAAAATAAACCATCTCTTCCCATCGCATAAAAAAGTCGAGCCGACATTAGGATGGTGCCATTGGTGGCATTGAAGGTAGTCAACAGTATCAAACAAGCAAATAGGGCTGTTCCCCAAGATCCAATTAGCACACGAGCCACCTCTATGGCGGCAATAGCATTTGGATTTCCATTCATCTCGATAAACATCTCAATTGGAAGTATTTTGAGATATACCAAATTGAGTGAAACATATAGGACTATGACGATGAGCGTACCAAACATCAAGGCTAGGGGAAGGTTTCTTTGTGGAGACTTTACTTCTTCGCCAATAAATCCAATATGATTCCATCCTTCGTAACCCCAAAAAGCTCCTAAACTTGCTGTAAAAATCATTTTTATCCAATTTTGATAGGATACTTGATGATGCCCTTGGAACGAAGTATGACTTATGTTTTCCCAGCTTCCTTTACTTGAAAAAATTCCCCAAATCACAAATATCATAACCGCCAATAACATCAAGAAGGTAAGCAAATTGCTCAGTTTTTCGGCAATAATTAAACCTCGATGATTAATATAGGATAAACCGATTACCAATAAACTAGCCAAGGTTTTGATAACAATTACAGCATCAAGACCAAAAGTTTGAAAATTTACAGAGAAAAGTGAGTAAAATGACTCAGCAAAAACAAATGCCAATGCAGCGATTGAGGCAGTTTTCATAACCGTGAAATTTCCCCATCCATACAAAAAAGCAAAAAAGGAATTGTAAACTTTTTTATAATATTGATATTCCCCGCCCGAATCAGGAAATAGACTTGCCATTTCGGCGGTGGTTAATGCTCCAGCTAAAGTGATAAGCCCTGCAAATATCCAACATAAAAGTACCAGCCACGGCGAGCCTAATTCTGCCGACATGGGAGCAATTTTTTTGAAAACGCCAGAGCCAACTATAACACTAACTACCAGTAAACTTGCAGAGCTTAGGCCAATTTTGGGCTGTAATGAAGACATTAATCCAGTATGCTTTTGTAAAGTGGAAACAGAAAACTATAATTTATCAAAACCGAAACCCGGGCGATTAGATATAAACATTTTGCCATTTTGAACCTGAAATCCTCCTTTTACCAAATCCTCGGCCAAATCGAAGCTTCCATCCAAATCTAAATATTTGGTATTCGGACTGGCGTATGCTGTATGCAAAGCTGCACTTATACTAGAAATACTTTCGTCGTTGCAACCCCAAAAAATATTGATATCGGCATTTTTTGCTATTTGAGCAATTTCTAAAGCTGGCAAAATCCCCCCACACTTCATCAACTTGATATTATAAATCCCAAAGATTTGTGGTTTTTGGGCAAATCTCAAAGCATATTTGGCATCTTTAAGACTCTCGTCAGCGACAATAAGCGAGGCATAAGACAAAGTTTGCTGTAGCAAGGCTTCCTCTCCTACTTTTAAGGGTTGCTCTATAAGCTCTATTTCTAAGTCTCTACTCTGTTCAAACCATCTCATCAGCGTTTCAAGATTGTATCCTTGGTTAGCGTCTACTCTTATCACCAAGTCTCTTCCAAAAGTTTTGCGCAACGCTCTGACTCTTTCCAAATCTTCTTGGTAGTTGATACCAGTTTTTAACTTTACTACCGAAAAGCCCAACTCAAGATACTCTTTTGCCTCCTCTAAAGTTTCGTCCACTCCTTTTATACCTATCGTTACAGAAGTGGGCAAACCATCAAACTTTCGTCCGTAAAAATCCACCACAGGGATATCCAAATATTTACAAAAAACATCATGTAAAGCCAAATCAATCGCCGCAAGTGTACCGGGCAAGTACCCGAAATATTGGCAAGCTTCGAAAAGTATCTGGCGAAAATGTCGGATATCTCTACCAATGAGTTGCTGTACAAAATCGGCCTGTAAAGACTGGAGCGTTTGTTGAGGACTCTCACCAACAACCTCCTCAGCGGGACTTGCAGAGCCAATACCCACCAAACCATTGGCTAATTCTATTTCAAAAAACACCAACTCCACATCCGAAAAAGTCTCATAAGCAATCGAATAAGGCTTGGTAAGTTTGAGGAACTTGATAAATGAGCGGACAGCAACAATTTTCATGGAAAAACAATGGAAAGGGTTATTTCAAGATTAAAGGCAGAATTGTCTCTACGCCCTGCTCTAGCGGAAGGATAACAGGGATTTGCAACTCCTCATGATAAGCTTTCTGAAAAGCTAAATATTCTTCCTCTGTACAATGCTCCGTATTTAATGCCAGAGCGATAACCTCAGCCCCTAGATGTTTGATTAGTTCAATCTCAGACTTAACGCTAGGAATCAGACCCCAATGTGGTTCGTTATCGAAATACAACCTTTTGGGGGCATGAACAAGAATAACCTTGCGAGCATTCCCCGAAATAATAAACTCAAAACCACAAGGCCCACTTGGGTTTCTTAAAGCCGATTGTCCTTCCAACAGAATGAAATCTGGATTTGTTTCTTTCCAACAGCTTACAATAGCATGTTCTAATTCTCCAGAAACAAAATCATTCAGTGTTGAATCAAAAACAAAACCGTATTTTCCACCTTGAAGCCATCCAGTCTGACCCGTAAAAATCATTTCGGCTTTCAACCCCTTTGCCTCTGCGCTCTGCCTCAGCAAGCGAGCGGTGGTTCTTTTGCCTAACGCACAGTCCATCCCGAGCACCGCAACAATAGGAACATCCACCTCATTGATGGCACCTGTCCAAAAGTGTAAATCCTGTCTTTTTTTAGGTTTTCTAATATCTATCAATGACAGGTTTCTCTCGGCAGCTAATTGTACAAATACAGGATTATCAGTCAAGTATTCATGCAATCCATTGACCACAGAAATCCCCGACTTTAAGGCATTTTCTACAATTCCAATCATATCCTTGGGCAAAACACCGCCAACTGTAGCGACCCCAATTATCAAATAATCAACCTGAAGTTGATTTTGGAGAACCTCCTCTAATGAACCGAAAATTGGGATATTCCTATGTTTACCGTCCAAAATTTCTCCTGCATCTTGTCCTTGAAGAGTCGGGGAATCGATGATAGCAACTATCTCAAAACGTTCTGTTCCACGAATTAATCCATGGGCTGTTTTGGCGTCATTGCTTACTAACAGACCATTCGTGAGTACTACTGCTTTATGCTTCATTTAAGTTATAGCTAAATTCTGATTAGATAGACTGAATTATGTTTGTCAAATAAAGTTAGACCTAAAAAATCCTTTATTTTGAGCTTTTGGCTTTGTGCATTTGGAAAAACATATCTATCATTACAAAAAAAAATCAACACTCTTTGCCTTATGACTGTTGTCTTTGTGCCTTCAAAACAAAACCTAAATCTATTTTTGCACAACAACTTAACTAATTAGGAAAACGTTACTAATTAATAGCTGATTACTGGACAAATTTGAAGATACTAGTTCAAGACTTAGTCTTGGACTCATTTTTTTAACAGTTTTAAACTGTTTTTAAAATCATCAGTGAAAAAGGCTCAACACCTAAGAAACGCATCCTCGTTTTGTCCAGTAATCAGAATTAATAGTAAATTAGTTATTTAAAGATATTCATAATCAGAAGGTTACATTCTAATTTCACCTTAGATATACTTTTAATTTAATCTTTCCTTTCAGTTACTTATCAATAATTAAAAATTAATCACTCACCATTCTGCACTCCTACCTAACCTTTTTGTTTCTTATT
>NZ_JBMLSD010000505.1:0-4044 GCF_049240685.1 Flectobacillus sp. | reverse complement strand
CCGATACCTGAAAGCTTAAAGCACAATCTTAAACTTTATTTTGCGTACTAACTTAACATCCAGCATTGCTATAATACCCCCAACCCGAATTATTAAAATTAACGAATGCACTGTAATAATTTGATGTATGAATCCTTACTTCTCTAATACACAAATTGTTTATAGAAATAAGCTTCTTTAAAACCCAAATCACATTCGGTTCGCTTTTTGCTATACCTGAGTAAAAACGCTGAAATTTGATTTTAAAGAAACTTTTGCAATAATTATTTAAAGTTATAGACATCATACATGGTAATACATTTACAATCATTTATTAGGTTTATCGTACAGAAAAGAAAGATTTTTCTTGGCTTAGCCATGCTCACTTTTGGCTTGGCGTTTTTGGTGTATTTTTTGAGTGAAAAAGGCCCTGTTAGTGCCACCGAAGATAAATATTTGTATGATGTCCAACAAAAAGTGCAAGACGAAGTGAATGTTTCCCAGGAAGATATTCGAAAAATTATTACTACACTTCAAGCCTTGCCCCCCAAACCTCAATTTTCACAGTTTGCCATTCCAACGTCTCATCCCTATTTTATTTTTAAAAATCATACTTTAATTTATTGGTCTGATTCCAGATTTGTGCCTGACTATGAGAAAGTACGAGGTACCTATACGACTCGTTCATTTGATATTGACCAAAATAAGTTTGTGGTTAATCATGGACAAACTGGCGACTATGAAGTATTTTCATTAATCGAACTTTTTAGACTGTACGAGTCTGAAACGAATCATTTGAAGTCTACCTACAATCCAAATATTTTTTCGATAGACCCACAAAAATTGAATGTCGAAAAGTCTTCCAATCCGCATTTCAATATTTATACAGAAGACCAAATTTTTTTATTTGTCGTTACTCCTCCCAAAGCCGATAGTCTTAAAAATCAATCTATTCCTATCAATGTTATCGTACTGGGTGTATTGGGGTTGTTTTTACTTACTATTTTTGTTTTGAGTGTTATTTGGGTATTGAACCACGAACATCAATATGAGAAGGCTTTTGCTCTTTTGGCAGTTTATTTGCTTGGTTTGAGGGGTATCATGTTATTTTATTCTCTGCCTTTTATATTTTATGAAGGCAGTTTGTTTAATCCCAAATACTATGCTTCTTCGGCTATTGTGCCTTCCTTGGGAGATTTAATGCTCAATCTTTTTGTCGTATTTTTCTTGTTATTGTATTTAGTAAACTATTACTACAAAACGAAATTTTACCTATGGATGATGCACGTCTCTCAAACTCTCAAGATGCTTATTTCCAGTGTATTAGTGTTGTTGAGTTTTTATATCTACAAAAGCCTTTATTTCGTTTTAGTCAATATTTATATTTTTTCTCAATACCGACTAGACCTTTCTTTGAGTATCGATTTTTGGGATAGACCGCTCAAAGTTTCTTGCATCGGAATATTCATTCTTGTGAGTGTTGTCTATTTTTTGTCGACACACATATTGCTCAATTTGTTTATCAAGCTACTGCGACTGACCAAACCTTTGATATCCTACAGTTTACTTCTGACGATTTCTTTATTGTGCGTGGTGTTTTGTGCACTAGTTTCGGGTATAGGTTTAGAGATTTTAGTACTTCATGGACTGTACATCGGGCTGATTTGTTGGATGCAGTTTCCTAGTTATTTATATACTTTCAGATACCAAACTACCATTTACTTTTTTACGGCATCTATCATCTGTGCTGCTATGGCTACGAGTGTTGTTTACAATCAGGCTATCAGAAGAGATTTGGTAATGAAGCAACAACTCGGGAAAAAATACTTAGCCGAAAATGACGAAATAGGGGAGTTTCTGCTCAGTAAACTAATTACGCAGGTAAAAGGAGATACCGCCTTACTGAGGGTCATTAGAAACTCGGTACTACCACGCGAGGAGGTGCAGAATTATTTTAAGAAATCGTTATTGGATAATTATTTTGATTATTATGATGTTGAGATTTCGGTATTTGATCCTGCTGGAAATAGCTTAACAAATGTAGATGGCTCAATGAGTTATGCAAGCTATGAGCGTGAGTACAACAAAACCAAATACAAAACTTCTTATCCCGATTTGTTTTTTATCAATGAGCCACACAATGGATTTGTTAAGCAATATGTGGAGTTTATTCCCTTGGCTACTAGCTTTGACGAAAAAGTAGGATATATCGTACTTGATTTGAAAGAGCGCGATGGGATTACCAAAGATGCATTTTCTGACTTAACCATGACTGGTGGCTCTCAGCTTGAACTAGGTAATTTTAGTTTTGCTGTTTATGAAAATCGACATATTGTAAACTCAGGAGGAAAAGGTTATAATTACGAACACAAAATGCCTTTGGAAGTATTAAATAACCCTTTTCTGTTTACTGAAGGGGTTACTTATGGAGGGTTCAAGCATTTTGGGGTTATGGGTAAAAACTCTAGGAAAATTATTGTTTCGTCTGAGGAAATGACGCCATCTGGAATATACTCTAATTTTTCATTTCTGTTTCTTATCCTTGTTGTCACTATCATTTGCGTGATGCTGCTTTACTCTATGCGCTATGGTTTTACACGATTAAATGTAAGTTTAGCAACTAAGATACAGATTTATCTGAATGTGGCATTTTTACTACCTCTTATCTTGGTGGTGGGTATTACCTTAAGTATTATAGGAACCAAACTCGCCGAAAGTCAGTCGCAGTCTTATTTGAGTCAAACCGAAAATGTAAGCATTAGTGTTTGGCCAGCAGTCGAAAAATTTGCCCAAGGTCGAATGAGCAAAGAGTTTTTGTCTGATACCTTGACCAAAATTGTTTCTAATAGTAAAAAATTTGTCAGCATTTTTGATACTACAGGAAAGCTTTTGGCAACTAACAAAAGCCTGATGTACCAGACTAATATGGTCTCAAACTACCTCAATCCTGTAGCATTTACTAAATTAATTGAGGAAAAAGAGCTTAAAGTAAGCCTTAATGAACAACTGGGAAATATAAACTTTACAACTTCGTTTTTGGGAATGCGTTCGAATGAGGGTCGTCTGCTAGGCATTATTAGTATTCCTTTTTACGACTCTATGGTATGGTACGAAAAAGAAGTGAGTGCGGTGATAGGTTCGTTGCTCAATGCTTTTACGACTATTTTTGTAGTTTTGTTAATATTGTCATTTTTTGCTTCTAACGCCCTTACGGTACCATTAAGAATAATTACCAATAAACTTCGGAAAATCGATTTAAGTAAACCAAACGAAGCTCTAAGCTGGCGTTCGGACGATGAAATCGGCGTTTTGATTAAAGCCTATAACCACATGCTTGTCAAGTTGGAAGAATCCAAAATTGCACTTGCCGACTCAAATAAGCAATCGGCTTGGCAGCAAATGGCCAAACAAGTAGCACATGAAATTAAGAATCCGTTGACTCCTATGAAGCTCTCCTTGCAGCTTTTGCAACACAAACTTTCGAGAGGAGCCGTATTAGATACCGTACAGATAAAAGATCAAATAGATTCGCTAACTGGGCAAATAGATAACCTATCTTATATTGCTAACTCGTTTTCGGATTTTGCCCGTATGCCGATTCCAAAACAGGAAGTGTTTGACATTGTTGCCGAGGCCACAATGGTTATTAATTTATTTTTGGAAGATAAAACTATCAGACTAATTAAAGATATTCCTGCCAATTCGATATACGTAGTGGGAGATAGGCATTTGACAGGTAATATTATTAAAAATTTGATTGTCAATGCAATTCAATCAGTTCCATCTCATCGAAGTCCAATCATTACGGTAAGATTAATCAGGGGTATCGAAGCTATTACGTTTAGCGTAACCGATAACGGTATAGGTATTCCGGAAGAAGACCGCAGCAAAATTTTTATGCTTGATTTTAGTACGAAAGAACAGGGCTCTGGTGTAGGCTTGGCACTGGCAAAATGGGTTGTTGATAACGCCAAGGGAAGTATTTGGTTTGATACACAAACTAGTTTTGGTTCAACGTTTTATTTTACCTTGCCTTTGAATCAATAAGTTTTTATTTTTTAGGCA
>NZ_JBMLSD010000504.1:24074-25825 GCF_049240685.1 Flectobacillus sp. | reverse complement strand
CATATTTGGTCGTCGGCAACGCTATACAATGCGCAAGTTCGCCATGAAAGAGAGCAATGGTTTGAGCAATTGTTACATCAGTATCCAACAGGAATAAGTGCAGAAGTCTTATTAGATTTTCATCAAAATGGAGGTAATGGCGATATCCAAAACGATATGCGCATGAATCGCAATAATACGCTAATGACTCAATGTATTATGCAAATCGTCAGACAAGAAAATGGAGTAGAGTACCAATATGTAGATTTTGTGTAAATACTCTTCTCTCAGGTATAAAGAAGTTATCAGTAAACAGTGTATTTGTTATTAGAATGGCTTCATCGTCAAGGGTATATAGTAGTTGGGTTGCAGATGTATTGTTGATTTAATTTTAAGTATTAACGTAAAATAAAATTGTATTAATACACTGTAAGCTTTAGATGTTAAGCCACAAAGCTCGTTTGAATTTGTTGAGACTATTTTAGCCGAAAGCCCATTGCTGAAAGTCGAAAGCCTAAAAGTTGAATTTTATTTTGCTTACCAACTTACCAAGACTGAAACAATATTTTGGGGGAGTGATTATAAGAATAATCACTCATTCTCAATTCACTCAATAGATAACTCCCTCCTCATCACTTCCAAAAATGTTCTTTGATGACTTTCCACAAAACTTTGGTTGGAACTGGCTTGATACCTAATTTTTGTTGTTGGATAGAAATATCGGCAATAATGCGCCAATGATAGGCCAAATCCTTGTAAGCCTTCAAAAGTTTATATTCTGGATCGTAGATATGCCCAGGCTCGGCACTTACGCCGTTGAGTTCCATTACTCGAATATATTGCCCTTTGTACAAATCCTGAATCGAGCGCACACGCATGTCGAATCTGCCGTAATGAAAGCCCTCGATAGGTTTGGCAATTTTATTAAAAACTTCATGTAATTGTTCATTGATTAATTCATTGCCATTCAGGAATTTAGTGCCTCTGCAGTGGTTTCCAATAGGTTCTAATAAAATTCGCTCATGACGCTGTGGAATTTTATAAAAATCCATTCCCAAACGCTTTTTCATATTTTCCAACTGAAAACGCGCACGAGTATTTTGCTTCATCAAGGTTTCGATACTTGATGTTCCGTCCCCAATCACCGACAAAAATTCTTTTTTTACAACAGAGCTCACATAACCCTGTTCCTCGTTTGGAAGGCGATAATACAATACCCCCAGTTCAATATCATAGTCGATATATTCTTGAATAATAAAGTCGATAGGATGGCTATCAAAATAGTTTTTGAGCGCTTTTTCATCCGTAATTTTCTCTACTTCTGTACCTCTTTCACCTACATTAGGCTTACAAATAAGCGGGTATTCCAGCGTTTTGATTTGTTCTAACACAAATTCAAAAGAACAACCTTGCGTAATAAAAACCGTTTGAGGAAGATATTGCGCAGGAATTTGCTTTAGAATATCTATTTTGGATTCACCAAAAAAACCACCATAGTCAATGCATGGATCGGCATTGGTAAAAAAGGTCAAGGATTTTGTTCGAAAAGCCTGATAAAGCCAATAGGGGATAAGTGGTAAATAAAAAGCCCACCATGTCCAATATTCGTAAGTAAAGAGTTTTATAAGCCATAATGGCCATTGTGTTTTCTTTTGCGTCATTTTTTTTATGAGTGAACAGTTGCTAAGGCACAAAGTGTTTTTTTATAGTGAACAGTTGTTCAGGCACAGAGGCACAGAGTGTTTTTTTTAGTGAACAGTTGTTCAGGCACA
>NZ_JBMLSD010000504.1:0-23974 GCF_049240685.1 Flectobacillus sp. | reverse complement strand
GTACAGAGAAATATGAGCATCGTTAGTTAATGGTGAATTTTGAATGAGTGAATTACGAATATTTTTTTTCCGTAGGTACGTAATGCCTTGTTTGTCAAACCTTTGATTAATGGTGAATTTTGAATGAGTGAATTGTGAATTTTTTTTATTTGTAGAGACTCAAGGCATTGCGTCTCTACACCTCTGCGCCCGTTGCCTTTGTCCCTCAACTCTCCCCTTTTTGCCTAACCCCTCTCCCCTCTAAGAAACAAATCTACAGCAAAAGCATAGTTTAAGAAAGTCGGCGAGCCGACCAAAATGATTTTTCCTGTAAATTGCATTATGTTATTGCAAGAAAACACCCTAGATTTCCAAGAGGAAAACACCGTCTTTGCCGATGTAATCGTGCCTGTAGCGGTGCCAAATTTGTTTACATACCGTGTCCCTCGCGATTTTGCTCAGCATATTCGGGTGGGAGCGAGGGCTATTGTTCAATTTGGAAAATCTAAAGTAGTAACTGCGGTTATTGCTCGTTTACATCATCAGCCACCCCAAAAATATCAAGCTAAATACATTCTCGAACTATTGGACGATGCTCCACTGGTTACACCACAACAAATTGAGCTATTTCAGTGGATTGCAGATTATTATATGTGTCATGTGGGCGAAGTGCTCAATGTGGCATTGCCATCTGGACTCAAAATCTCCAGCTTGTCGAAAGTACAATTCAATCCAGAATTTGACCGTCCAGAACTCCTCACTGAGCGAGAGGTAGTAATTATAGAAGAACTCAAAAAACATCAATCGCTTACTTACGATGAATTAGCACGTTTTGCAGATGTCAAAAATGTATACCATCTCATTAAGGCATTGGTGCAAAAACAAGCGATTATTGTTTTTGAAGAAGTTAAGGAAAAATATACGCCTAAAATTATCCGAAAAGTGCGTCTTAATCACTTTTATGAGGAGGCTGGGTATTTGACAGCTTTGCTGGGTGAACTTGAAAAAGCGCCCAAACAGTTAGAAGTAATTTTACAATACTTGCGATATGTGCCTGTATTGCGCACGCCCGCACTCAATGCGAAGGGTTTGGAGAAAAGTACCCTAACCAAAGCCGAGATTTCCGATAGTTCTTTGAATACCTTATTGAAAAATGGTATTCTCGAACAATTCGACGTGATTGTAAGCCGATTTGAGGAGGATGTAGATTTTGTGGAAGCTCCAACGCCTGAATTGTCTGAAGCACAAAAACGAGCATTGACCGAAATTATGCAGTCTTTCGAAGAAAAAGATACCGTTTTGCTGCATGGAATTACGGGTAGTGGTAAAACTGAGGTGTATATCAACCTAATCGAGCAAGTACTGGCTGGTGGTTCGCAGGTACTGTATCTGTTGCCTGAAATTGCACTTACGACCCAAATTGTGGTGCGTTTGCGCAAAGTATTTGGAGATAAAATGGGGATATATCACTCTAAGTTTTCGGATAACGAGCGCGTAGAAGTCTGGAAAGGAGTTATTTCTGGTAAATTCCAGTTTGTGATTGGCGTACGCTCTGCGGTGTTTTTGCCCTTCGACAACTTAGGTCTCATCATTGTAGATGAAGAACACGAAACTTCTTACAAGCAATTTGACCCCGCCCCACGTTATCATGCTCGTGATGTGGCGGTGGTTATAGCCCACAAGCAAAAAGCCAAAGTGTTGCTAGGCTCGGCTACGCCTGCCATCGAAACTTATTACAATGCCTTGACAGGTCGCTATGGTTTGGTAACGATGAAACAACGTTTTGGCGATGCCCAATTGCCAGATATTCGTTTGATTGATGTGAAATCTGCTCGCAAGAATAAGCAAGCCAAAGGCGATTTTTCGACGATGATGCTCGATGCTATTCGACTAAATTTTGAGCAAAAAGAACAAACCATTTTGTTTCAAAACCGTCGTGGATATTCGCCCTATATTCAGTGTGATGACTGCGATACGATTGTGTCTTGTCCCAACTGCGATGTGAGCTTGACCTATCATTATCGTGAACAAGAATTACGCTGTCATTATTGTGGTTATCATGAGTCGATGCACCGCACTTGTCAAGCTTGTGGCTCGGTCAAATTACGGACTCGTGGTTATGGAACCGAAAAAATCGAAGAAGAATTACAACTACTTTTCCCCGAAGCCAAAATCGCGCGTATGGACTTAGATACGACACGTACCAAAACGGCCTTTCAAACTTTGATTAATGAAGTAGAAAAAGGAGCAGTAGATATTTTGGTGGGTACGCAGATGGTATCGAAAGGATTGGATTTTGAAAAAGTGAGTTTAGTCTGCATCTTCGATGCTGATAAAATGATTAATTTCCCAGACTTTAGGGCTACAGAAAAAGCTTTTCAGATGCTAACCCAAGTAGCAGGGCGTGCAGGACGCAGGTCGATTCGTGGCAATGTTTTGATACAAACCAACAATACAAAACAGCCAATTTTACAACAAATCATCGATGGGGATTATGAAGGCATGTATGCGCAAGAGATTGCAGAGCGTGAAGCTTTCCGTTATCCGCCTTTTACCAGATTGATTAAGATTATTGTGAAACATACCGACGATGCCACTGCCGACAAAGCAGCCAAGGATTTAAGCATAAAGCTTATCGAAAAACTTAGTGCAGCACGAGTTTTAGGCCCAGAAAGACCGCTTGTAGAACGAGTTCGTAATCAGTTTATTTATGACATTATGATTAAACTTGAAAAGAACCTGCCACTCAAAGCCGTTAAAAATTATATTTCCGAACAAATCGAAACCATCTCAGTTGGAAAAGAATATAAAGGCTGTAGTATTATTGTTGATGTAGATTGTGGATAACCTCGCTTTGTGCCCTAAGCCGTATGCCATTACAGTACTAGTCTACGGCTTAGGGCATAAAGCTTATTGCTAAACAATTATGAAAAATATCTTATTGCTTGTGATGGCTATTTCTTTGTTGGGCGGAATGGTCGTGTTATCTTACTTTTTTACTCCCTTGGCTTGGGGTGCAGGGCTTCTTTGGCTTTGCCTTACCTTACTTTGGCTTTGGAGTTTACGCATCAAAGACTCCAGTATTATTGATTCCTTTTGGGGAATGGGCTTTGTGATGTTGGCATGGCTGTGGTACGGACTTTTACCTGATACCAACCCACGCGCTTTGGTATTATGTGTCTTGGTCTCGATTTGGGGAATACGCTTGTCAGCACATATAGCAGTCCGTAATCATGGAAAAGGAGAGGACTATCGCTACCAAGCCTTCCGCGAAGCTCATGGGGATAAGTATTGGTGGAGATCATATTTTAGGGTATATCTATTACAAGGCGTATTGCTTTGGTTGATTTCTTTACCCCTCTTTTTTACCCAACATACAGCCTTTACAGGTTGGACGTGGGTCGATGCCTTAGGCGGTATCATCTGGTTGGTAGGTTTTGTATTCGAGGCCCTTGGCGACTGGCAACTAGCGCAATTCAAAGCTAACCCTCACAACAAAGGAAAAGTATTTGACAGCGGTTTGTGGCAATACACCCGTCATCCCAACTATTTTGGCGATGCGGTATTATGGTGGGGATATTTCTGTTTTGCCCTCTCAGCAGGAGCTGGCTGGACTGTTTTAAGCCCTCTATTGATGACCTTTCTGTTGATGAAAGTCTCAGGCGTAGCCCTACTCGAAGAAAGACTCGTAGAAACCAAACCCCAATACCTCGACTATATGAGCCAAACCCCAGCATTTTTTCCTAAGTTTTGGAGATAGGGGTGTGTGATGTAATCAGGAATGAAAAAAAGATGAATACTGGAAGAAGTTGTTAATTTTGTATATCACATAAAATGAAATTATATGTTTCTTAAAACTATAAAGTTTTGCCGTTTTAAAGGACAAAAATATGAGTGGTCAATGGAAGGGAAATCTGATGAGCAACCAGTTTCCTTTCAAAAAATCAACCTCATTGTAGGGAAAAATGCAACAGGTAAAAGTAAAACTATTAATGTCATAAGGCAACTTTCTGATTTATTGTCAGGAGATGTAAAGTTATCTCAGTTAATGTATAATACTTCTAGTTACGATTTATTGTTTGACGATAACGGAAAGGACGTTTCCTACGTTTTAGAATTCGAGGAAGGTAAAGTAAAACAAGAGGTACTTCAAATAAATGGTGTTGTTAAGTTACAAAGAAATAGCCATACAGGTACGATGTTCTATGAAAAGGCTAATACTGATTTAGAGTTTCAAATGGAAGAGGACAAACTGGCTGTTTCACGAGTAGATAATATACAGCAACCATTTTTTGAGCCTTTACAAAACTGGGGAAAATCACTTAATCACTATCGTTTTGGCGGACAGCTTGGTAAAAACTCATTACTCCGTGATAAAAATGCAATTAAAGAGGATAAAGAAGTAGACTTGAAAGATAGCGATGATGTGACCGAAATTTTCATAAAAGGTGAAAATCAATTTGGAGAAGAATTTACAAATAGAATTATTGAGGATATGAGTAAAATCGCTTACCATATCAGTACAATAAGTGTTGATATATTAAAATTCTTTCCCCTTCCTGCTTTTGGTATTGGAGTAAAAGAATCTGATATAGAAGACATAACTGACCAAAAGGAAATGTCTCAAGGTATGTTTAGGGCTTTGTCGTTGCTTGTTCAGTTAAATTTCTCTTTGTTAAGTAAAACTCCAAGTTGTATTTTAATTGATGATATTGGAGAGGGCTTAGACTATGAAAGATCAAAAAGTTTGATTGACTTGATTATTGAAAAGGTTAAAGGGTCATCTGTTCAGGTAATTATGACTACCAATGATAGGTTTGTAATGAACAATATCCCATTAGAATATTGGTCTGTTATTCATCGTGTACCTAAAAAATCTTTGTTTTACAATTATCAAAATTCAAAAGAGATTTTTGACGATTTTAAGTATTCTGGACTGAGTAATTTTGATTTTTTAAGGACAGAATTTTATACAATAGGTTTTGAGAGTGAAGAAAATATAACGGAACAATGAAAAAAATTGCTTTTTTTGTAGAAGGACAAACAGAGCAGTTTTTCCTAAATAAACTTTTGATAGAAATTGCAGGAGTTAAAAATGTTAATATCCTGTTAAAAAAATTTAAAGGAAGAGGTAGACCCACAGAAGATATAGTTCCCAAGAGTCTTGCTCAAGGTACGATAGAAGTTCAGCATACTGTTTTGATATATGATTGTGGTGGAGATGAAAGTGTAAAAACAAGAATTCTGGAAGAATATTCAGGGTTAACGGCAGACGGTTACACTGAGATAATAGGCTTTAGAGATTTATACCCTCTTCCCATTTCTGGTTTACCAAAATTAACACAAAGATTGAAAAATGGTTTAACCATAAATGGGAGAATAGTAGAAGAAGCCTTACCTTCTGATACAACAAGTATTATTATTGCTGTTCGTGAAATTGAAGACTGGTTTTTAGCTGAATGTAATCATTATACTTGTATTGATACCAATCTAGTGCTTAATGAGACTCAAATAACAAAACTAGGCTTTAATCCTCGTATTGATAATCTTACTGTTCGTAGCACTGCCGCTGCCGAAGATTTAAGAGATGTTTATAAAATAGTTGGTAAAACTTATAACAAATCTAAAGATAAAATAGAGAAAACGGTTGAGTGTCTAGATTATGCAAACCTTTATCTTGAAGTTAGGCGTAAAATGGATAAGCTCGATGAATTAATTACTAAGATAGACAACTTCTTAACTTGAACATAAGTGTGTATATTTTACTTTTGTATGATTTAACGGTTTTCTCCTTTAGTCTTCAAATAATTAAATCGTCTTACATCTCTTCACCCATTTTCAAATCTCATGTTTCTGGTTTAGATTTAAGGAAAATTCACACTATCAACAAATTGTGGTGTTTTCACCTCAACTTACTTCCAAACTAACATGAGAAAACTTTTCCTAATGCTGGCAGTCCTGCTCGGTATTGCTCCTGCTTTTTCACAAGAAATCCCTAAAATTTTACCACTGAAAGAACGTGCTACCTTGCAAGATGAATTGCTTGAGGAGCGTTTCAAAAGCGTTTTGCCTAACCTGATGCGCAAAAATGGTATTGATATGTGGGTTATTATTGCCCGAGAATACAACGAAGACCCTGTTATCAAAACTATGTTACCGTCCACTTGGCTCAATGCTCGTCGCCGTACTATTTTGGTTATCTACGACAAAGGTGAGTCGCAAGGACTTGAGGCTTTGGCTGTGGCTCGTTACAATGTCGGTACTATTTTCAAATCGGCTTGGCAACCTGAGAAAGAACCTAATCAGTGGAAACGTCTGATTCAAATTATTGAAGAAAGAAAACCTAAAAAAATTGCCTTGGATGTATCTGAGCAATACGCTCATGCCGATGGTTTGAGTCATTCGGAGCATGAATCTTTGATGAGCAATATGCCCGCCGAGTACAAAAGTAAAGTTACTTCTGCCGAGCGCCTTTGCGTGGGCTGGCTCGAAACTCGTACGCCGCGCGAAATTGCCCTTTATGAAATGCTAGACCGAATTACTCATCAAATCATTGCGGAGGCATTTTCTGAAAAAGTTGTTATTCCTGGAGTAACTACTACCGACGATGTGGTGTGGTATTTGCGTGAGCGTGTAGCAGAACTAAAACTCGATACTTGGTTTCACCCAACGGTAGACATCCAACGCCCCGACCCTGATAAAGTCAATTGGCCTTATGACCGTCGCCCCGACGTAGAAGTGATTATGCCAGGTGATTTATTACATTGCGATTTTGGGATTACATATTTACGTCTCAATACCGACGTACAAGAAATGGCGTATGTCTTGCGCCCCGACGAAAAACAAGTACCCGATTATTTGAACAAAGCCTTTTCTGCGGGTAATAGATTGCAGGATATCATGACGGGTTTTTTTAAGGTAGGAATGACGGGCAATCAGATTTTGGCGCTATCGCTTCGCAAAGCCGAACAAGATGGAGTTGTTGCTCAGATTTACTCGCATCCAGTGGGGTATCACGGACATGCGGCTGGTCCTGCCATCGGTATGTGGGATATGCAAGGGGGTGTGCCCGGTTCGGGCGAGTACTCAATTAATGAAAATACGGCCTACGCTATCGAACTAAATGCCAAGGTGAAAATTCCTGAGTGGGGCAATAAAGAGGTACGTGTGATGTTGGAAGAGCAGGGGCTTTTTATCAATGGGAAAGTACACTATATTGATGGTCGCCAAAAAAACATACTCACTATTCCGAGGCGACAAAAAATAGATCATTTAGGTCAATAATGAATTATAGAAAAGGGTTTGAAGTTGATTTTTCAAATCCTTTTTTTGTAAAAAAATAAATCTTATTAAATGGTGTAATTGGAAAGATATATATCTTTGAATCAAATTTGCCTTGATTAAATAGAATATCTTGCATTTGTGTATTTTGATGTCGGTTTTTTGTACCAAGATAGATGAAGAAAGTCCTTGTGTTTTCGGAAAAACTCTGTAACTTACTTTCGATTCCGAGCTTATTTTACTCTAAGTATTAGCTGATGTTTTTACGATTAATACTGTTGACTGTCTTTTTAAATCCTTACCTCATTTTTTCACAACAAAAAAAGCTAGATAGCTTACTTTTGGTGTGGAAGAGGGACTCTGTTAGTATAGCTCAAGCTCCTGATTCAAATGATGTCAAATTATTGAATTCGATAGGCTATGAGTACATGCAAAGAGCATCAGCCAATACCATAAAACTATCGAACTATGCCTTTATTCTTGCTGAAAAAATCAGATATGACAAAGGACAAACGACAGCTCTTGCCAATCTTGCTAGGTATTATTATGTCAAATGCGATTATGAACTTTCGTTAAGATATCTACTAAAATCTTCCGCCATCAGCGACTACATTCATGATTTGGATGGTAAAGCTGGTATGACCAATCTTTTGGCACTTATTTATCTTGCTCAAAAGAAATTTATTCCTGCCAAAAAAGAGTTATACTCAGCTATTAGTCTAAATAAAAAACTCAATAACTCGCAACGATTGGCAGGCAACTACTTCAATCTAGCGCTGGCTAGTAAAGAACTCAAGCAGTCAGATAGCACTTTTTATTATATTCAGTTATCCAAAAAGCTTGCAGTTAAAAATAATGATGATCACCTAATTGCGATGAATAACAATCGCCTAGGCGAGTATTATTGTTCAGAAGGACGTTCGGAGGAGGCTGTTTTTTATTATACATCCGTTATTAAAAATCCAAAATATCAAAATGATTGGGAGAATAGCTTTGCTTACACGGGCTTGGCCAAATGTTCCTATTCAAAAAAGAAGTACAACGATGCCATTTTGTATGCACACAAGGGCTTAGAACTTGCACAAAAAACAAATACGCTTTGGGATATCCACATGGCACTTAAAGTACTGCATGAAGCCTATCATGCAGCAGGAAAAGATGCACTAGCATATAAGTTCCAAACACTCGAAAAGCAGTATAGTGATAGTCTTTCTAACGAAAAAACAGAGATTGAGCTTACCAGTTTATCCCTCAAACGAAAGGAGGCTGAAAATGATGCTTTAATGCGCAAAAATCAAGTAGCACAGCAAAAGGCTGCTAATAGCCAAATGCTAATGTTGCTGATAGCCTCGGTATCGGCATCTCTATTTATTATATTGGGGTTGAATATCTGGAATACCCGTAAAAAACAGCGATTATACAACGATATTCAAGAAAAATCCGAGCAGATTTTGGCTCAAAATCGTTTAATCGAAAAACAAAATGCGGAACTCTTGGAGTCAAATAGAACCAAAAATAAACTATTTTCGATTATTGGTCATGATTTACGTTCTCCCTTTGCTACGATAATAGCTAGTTTTAAAATGTTTAAAACAGGATATTTGGGCGAAGCCGAAAAAGAAATAATTTTAGATAAAATCTATGAACAAGTAAGCGCTACATCCGAAATGATAGACCATTTGCTTACTTGGGCCAATAGCCAAAAAGAAGGACTAAATACCCAAAAACAGAAGTTTTGTTTGAGTCAAAAAATGGAACAAATTGTGGAGGTTTTTAGTAATACAGCCGAAAATAAGCAAATTTCGCTTATTCACGACTGTACAGAACCTATTTTTGTGTATGCCGATCCTGATCAGGTTCATATTCTTTTTCAGAACTTGGTTGCCAATGCTATCAAGTTTACTAAGCCTCAAGGGGAGGTGGAGATATCTTATCAACAAAGCCCAAGCCACTTATTAGTTACGGTGAAAGACAATGGCATAGGTATGTCTGCCGAAAAGCTTTCTCAACTATTCACAATGACAGGCAAAGGAATATCCACCTATGGTACCAAGTATGAAAAAGGACTAGGAATAGGCCTAAACCTCGTCAAACAGTTTGCTGACTTAAACGATGCAACGATTACTGTAAACAGTATCGAAAACCAAGGTTCTGAATTTATCGTGTCGTTTAATATTCTTACAGATGAAACAATTTAGTTCAATACTACTTTCAGGTAGACCAATTGTGACTGTAAAAAGCTTCGTTTCTCTTCAAAAAATACCTTCCATTCCATTTTATCGAAGATTTGAATAGCTGAGAAGAGGATATCCAAAGCTTTTGAATCGTAAGCGGAATCGATAAAATAGTTGAAGGTTCCTTCCAAAAATGCTTGGCAAGCATTGCGGTCTTCTTGATTCCAATAAACCTCCCAACGCTCAACTTCTAATAGATTTTTTAGCGCCGACCTAAGCGCATTTTCCAATGGCACAAAGTCTTCAAAGTGTTGTGTTATTTCTTCAAATGGTGTGTTTACTTGAACAAATTGTAATGCTCCATAGAGTTTTTGCACTAGCTCATAATTTTGCTCATGCAGGTGTTGTGTCTCTTTCAACATCGAGAGGCTATCTAAATACTCTTGTCCTTGGTTCTGATAGTCAGCTTGTTGGAAGCAAAATGCCGTAACTCTTTGCTCGTGTTCTAATAAATCTAAAGTTTGTATTTCTAATGAACTATTCAGTTGATTCAACAAATTTGAAATATCCTCTTGGGCAATTCTTCGGTTATCATATTCGATAACATCAGGAATCTCAGGAAGAGTTAAAAGCTGCTGAAGCTTACCAATATCATTGTTTAGAATGGAAGTATCCTCTAATTTTTCATAAATCGATTGAGTAAATAGACTGTCGATAGGTATCTCAGTATTTTTCAGGGATTCATCCAAAAGAGCAGGATGACGCCAATCAAAATATCCCTTGTAGGCTGGCGCATAGCTATGCTGGACTTTTTCTTCCTCCATTTTATCCACAAATTGTTGATAACTTATCAACTCCGTGGGTTTTTCGTATTGCACCATTGCAAAAAGCTTTTCGGTTTGCTGTTGCAAAATTTGTTGTGGATTGTGTAATAAGCTCAGCGCTGATTTTTTGTTGGATTGTGTTTTTTGAATATTAAGTTGTTGCAAATGTTGTACCCTTTCGGTCATGCTTGGGTGTGTAGCCCATTGGTCCTCCACAATAAGCTTAGACTTGTTTATTTTATCAAACTTTTCGGGCGTCACCTGCGGTAAATCTTGCTTGATTGGTACCTCATTTACTTGTGCAATAGCATGCATTACCCATGTTTGTTGTGGATAAATATTTTGGGTAATTTGGGCATTTGAGAGGTTTTTTTCATAAAAATTCAACACAGTATAGTAGGCAGAACTAGCCAAATCGATACGTAATAAGGCTGTAGACAATGCCTCTGAGCCAGCCACATGAGCAGCAATAGCATCGGCATGAAATTCCATTTCACGCGATAGCTTGAGATAATTGATATTAATAAGTTTGTAAAAGAATTGTAGGATTTTTTGGATACCAATAATGATATAAACCGCCACACGCACGCCCAAGGTAATTATATCGTGAAGATTACCCCATTTATCAATCAAGCTCCCAAAGGAGTCGTTTTGAAATAATAGATTATAAATTACTTGATTCGAATAATAAACATAGCTACCTATCTTCATTGATTTTTGAGAAAAGTGCCCAAACTCATGGGCAAGTACAGCCTTTAACTCATCTTGTGTAAGACTATTCATGAGTCCTAGTCCTAGTCGTAGGTTTTTTTTGATAGGTAAAAACATGCTCAAAAAACTAGAATCATAAAATACAGAAGCATTAACATCCGCCGTGAGATAAACCTTCTTGGGAAAAGTAGTACCTACTTGCTCAACAATTTCATCGAGTAAAGCAAATAACTGCGGCTGCTCATTTCTGGTAATTTCAGTAAATCCATTTAGGTTTGTTGTATTTCTACTAAAAACAAATTTTATTAAAAATATCAACACAAGAATTCCTATAGAAATCAATCCTACCCCCAGCAGTAGCCCCCAGATGCTAAAACGAAAAGTCATTACACTGATGCCAATACTCCCAAGTACGGCCGTAAGTCCAAGTGCAAGAATCAATAGTAGGAAATAAACAATGATAAATGTAATAATCGAAATCGTTGCGGCAAGGGCAGCATCTTTGAAGGTTTTTGTAGGAGGAACAAGAACGGTACGCATATAATTGGTATTTATTTATGGTTTATAAAACTCAGCTACTCTTTATTTTTTGCGGCTATTTAATCCTATTTGAGCGCTCGGCATCTGGATAATAATCTATCTGATGATTACTCGAAGAGCCTCTTACTCAAAAATGATAAAAAATTATTGGTATTTCGTTGGTATAAATCTATATTTTCTATAAAATTGAGTAAATAAACTAACTTTTCATACAAAATGAATTATTTTTCTGCACTTAAGTTTAAGGTATTGCTAATTGCATTAATCTTCAGTTTTAATGGCCTTTTGGCTCAGAAATCACCAATCAAATTTGGTGATATTCCCACATCAGACCTCGAAGCCAAAGTTTATCCTATCGACTCATCTGCCTCTGCAGTGATTCTTTGTGACTATGCAACCTTGACTTATGCCTACTATTCTTCGGGTCTAAAGACCATGTTTACACATCATCGTCGTATAAAGATTTTAAAAAAATCTGGTTATGACTGGGCTACCTTCGAAACCATTACACGAGGGAATCAAGAATCCATTGCTGGTATCAAAGGGGCAACATACCGCTTGGTTGGGGGTAAAGTACAGGTTGACAAATTGGAAAAATCAGCCATTTTTGAAAATAAATCTGACAAAAATTTTACTTCTCATAAGTTTACCCTACCCAATGTACAGGAAGGTAGCGTGGTTGAATTTACGTATCAGATACAGTCCAATTATGATACCGAAATTCCGACATGGCGTTTTCAGCACTCCATACCCACCCTTTGGAGCGAATACTTGGTAAACGCCCCCAATTTCTATGTGTTTAGATTGCATACACAAGGTTATGAGCCTTTCGCTATTTCTAAACAAGAGCAATCAAGTATCATGCTCGAGGGCTCAAGTTATCCAAGTACCGAATACCATTTAGCTGTAAAGGATATTCCTGCTATTAAAGAAGAACCTTATACTTCGACTTTGGAGGATTTTGTCGCCAAAATACAATTTGAAATTGCCGCATACGTGCCACCAAATGGAATGAGTAAAAACTTTTCTTTATCATGGGAAAATTTAGATGCAGCCTTATTAGGATATGACTCTTTTGGTAAACTTGCCAAGCCCGATGGGGCAGTTAAGGATATCGTGCCTTTTCTTAAAAAAACAGATGCTGATACTTTGGCGCATTTGAATAAAGTGCTCGACTATGTTCAAAAAGCAGTGCTTTGGAACGGTGAAGCTAGTATGTATGGCTCCAATACGCATAAAAAAGTATTGGAAAGTAAACTTGGTAACTCGGCAGACTTGAATCTTTTACTGGTTGCTATATTAAAAGAGCTGAAATATGAAGCCCAGCCTATGATTTTGAGTACGCGCAATCATGGTATGGTAAACGAGTCGCAGGTACTAGAAAAGCGCTTTAACTATGTGGTGGCGGGTGTTTTGATGCCTAATCATCAGTGGTTGCTATTAGATGCTACCGAGCCAATGTGCAAAGCAGGAAGTCTACCTTTCAGATGCCTCAATCAGAAAGGAAGGATTGTAGCAGAAGGTACTGGAGAATGGATTGAAGTGACTCCAAAGGAAAAATATACATCGGCACAGAGCGTACAGGTAAACATCAAAAATAATGGCGATGCCGAAATAAAGGGAGACTTGCTTTTTCAAGGATACGCCGCCATGGCTATGCGCAAAGTCTATCAGAAGGAGGGCGATAAAGCTCTGAGAGAATACCTGAAAAAGGAATATCCAAATCTTCAACTAAAATCGTTTAAAGTAACAGGGCAGAGTAAGTTTGAAGAGTCCTTTGCGATTTCGGTAGATGCCGAAGTATTAGAAGCCGTAAATATCCTCGGCGATCGTATGTATATAAAACCAAGTTTTGGCTTAATCGATACTGAGAATCCTTTCCACAACAAGGATCGTAAATATCCTGTCAATTTCGGCTATTTACAAGACGACCTTTCTACGATTATGATTAATCTTCCAGAGGGTTTTGTTGTAGAAGAATTACCAAAGTCTGTAAAAGCTGTTACGCCAGATAAAATGGTAAACTATACGTATCAAATATTTGCCAATGGTAACCAGATAGCTTTTATGAATAAGTTATTTGTCAAGAAACCTTATTTCTATGCAGAAGAATATCATGATTTGAGACAAGTATTTGACTTGATAGAACAACGCAACCTCCAACAGGTAGTGCTAAAAAAGAAATAATGAAACTTTATCCCCTAGCTTCTGCCCTGTGCAGAAGCTAGGGGCTTCTATGTAGTTATGAAAAAATTGCTTTTACTGATTATATTCCTCTTCCAAATAAATACAATAAATGCCCAGTCCTTTACGCATCTTCCTTCGTTTCGTCCTGTTACTGTTGCAGACTTACAAAGTAACAAGTATGATAAAGACTCGACTGCAGAGGCTTACTATATGCATAACTTCGGACATACTTGGGTGTACGATGAACTCAACCATTATGAGATTGCCTATCAAGTTTTTGTACGAATCAAAATTTTAAAACCTAGCGCTTTCCAATTAGCTACCTACGAGCGATTTTTTGCCAAAGAAAACCGTCAACTAATAGATAGAATCAAAGATATCAAAGGTAAAACTTATAACTTGGTCGGGGGGCAAATCGAAGAGACAGAGTTAACCAGCAAAGATATTTTTAAGAGTAAAATTGATTCAGAAACAGAAAAGCTAAGTTTTGTTCTTCCTCAAGTACATGTAGGTTCGATTATCGAGTACTCCTATGTCGTCCATTCGCCTATTCCTTTTAATCCAGAAGATTGGTTATTTCAACGGGAGCTTCCTACGGAGGTTAGTGAGTATTTTTTTGAATATCCAAAAAACTTTTCTTACAGAGCTATCGAACAAGCTACCGAAGGAAAATTAGACGTAGATACCTGTATCGTAAGCAAAAGAATGGTGTCTTGTCATTGGATTATGCGCGATATACCAGCCCTAAAAAAAGAAGCGCTGGTTGCTTCTGTAGACGATTATGTCCGCAAACTCCATTTTGAGCTGATTGAATATATTATGCCAGGGATGTCAGAGTCAAAGAAATTAGCCTTTGATTGGCCAAGTTTTGACAACTATTTATTAGAGTCAAAGCTTTTTGGGAAAAGTATTACTACGGTAGAGGCTGCTCAGCCCATTCTCAATCGGCTCCTTGCTAAAAAGCAGGATACGTTGACCTTGGCAAAGGACATTTATCATTATTTACGAGATAACTTTAGGCATTTGTCAGGTTATGAGCTAATACCCGATAACACAATCACAAAGGTGTTTGACCAAAAAGCTGGTACAGGTACTGAATTGAATTTACTACTCATTGCCTTATTGAGGCAAGTAGGTATCGAAGCACATCCGCTTATCATCAATAGGCGTGGCAATGGTCGTCCTTGGAAAGAATTTCCTGCCTTCAAACGATTTGATTATACCTTGGCATATACACAAATTCAAGGGAAATCGATATTTTTAGATGCTTCAAATCGATTTTTGAAATGGGAGATGTTACCACAATACTGTATGGTTGGCGAAGGCCGCCTAATCAAGCAAAACGACTGTAAATGGATTCCTATCACGAGCCCCGCAAAGGCTGTAACTTTAGTAAATATCCAAGCAAATTTTACGCAAAATACAGGTGAACTAGAATCAGAAATCGACTATTCGGGCAACGATTACCAATCTGTAATTTATAAAATAGAATATCTGCTTTTGGGAAAAGAAAAATACATTGAAGCACTCAAAAAAAGAATCGATGCCATACAAAAACCTGTCATTTCATGGAGTGGGTTGGATTCGACCAATACTGAGACCCAAGCATCAGTCAAATTGAAGGGAATAATTTCGGAGGCCTATCATGAATCAGATAAATATCTTTATCTCAATGCCTTGCCTGTTGAAGGTGTCAAGGAGCATCCACTGCCTAATCCTACTAGAAATTTTCCTGTAGATTTTATTTATCCTCAGGAAAAAATCATCACTTGTAGAATAAACATACCAGATAATTACAAAATTATTGAATTGCCAAAATCCGTACGGGCTTCGCTACCCAACGATGGAGGTCGTTTTGTATTTACAGTACAAGCACAAAATGAAGGCAAAACAATAATTGTATCGAGCCAATTACAGTTTAAAAAGGCTATTTACGAAGTAGAGGCCTATCAGAGTGTCCGCCAAATCTTTGATTTAGTATTGGGGAAGCATCATGAACAAATCGTTCTCCAGAAAGAATTCAAATAAACCTTAAAACAATGAAAAAAATAACCTTTTTACTACTAATGCTTTCAATGGCTTTGATAGCCAATGCCCAACAAGAACTACCTAAATTCCCCGATGTAAAAGTAGAGGATTTATTGAAGAAGGATTACGCCAAGGATTCTTCTGCCGAGGCTTATATCATGATGAATTATGGGAATGGATGGGTGTATAAAAACTCGGAAGGTAGCTATGAGATTGCCTATCAATACTTTACTAGAATTAAAGTATTGAAAAAAAGTGCTTTCGAACGTGCCACAAAAACACTTTTCCTTTACAAAGATGATACCCAACAAAATATAGAGACCGTCGAAAATGTCAAAGGACGAACTTACAACTTTATCAATGATGGAATAACCATCGAAGAACTCAACCCCAAAGATGTATTTAAAGGAAAATACGATAAATCGTATGATAAAGTAAGCTTTACTTTGCCCAAAGTAAAAGAAGGTTCTATTATTGAATATTCTTATGTGGTTCGGTCGCCGTATCCTTTCAAACCTAAGGATTGGTATTTTCAGTACAATATCCCTTGTGAGCGTAGCGAGTATACTTTTAGTTCTCCAACCAATTTGGCCTATCGTATTCTGATGCAGGCTTGCGAAGGGAAACTATCTTTTGATAAATGTGCAACCGCCGACGAATATCGCACTTGCCAATGGCTGATGTTGAATATTCCTTCCCTAAATCGGGAAAAGTATGTTGCCAATTTGGATGATTATACTCGAAAAATCCACTTTGAACTGGCTGAATACATTGTGGATGGCATGAGTAAGCCCAAAAACCTTTCGATGGATTGGCCTGCTTTTGATAAGCAATTGTTGATTGATGAAGATTTGGGAGGAAGGATAGGCAAAATCTCGGCTTTTGATGCCACAGCGCAAAGTCTCAAAACCCAAAAAACAGACACGCTTGAATTGGCAAAAGAAGTTTATAAATATGTGCAGAGCAACTTTACATGGGATGGTAATAAATATTTGTTCACTCAAAATCCATTAAAGGATATTTATAACCGTAAAACAGGCTCGGGTACTGAGCTGAATTTATTGCTTATTTCGCTACTTCGTCAGGTCGGAATAGAGGCCAATCCTGTAGTAATTAGTACCCGTGAGCATGGTCGTATTTGGAAGGAATATCCGATGATTACTCGCTTTAACTACACCTTGGCTCATGTCAAAATCAAAGGAAAAGATGTCTTATTGGATGTAACAGACAAAAATCTTCGTTGGGGATTATTACCAAGTTTTTGTATGGTGGGCGAAGGTCGTTTGTTAATCAATAATAAATCTCAATGGCTACCTATTCGTACACCTGAAAAAAGCGGAGAAATGATTAATATGGAATTTACGTTCGGGGAAAAAGAATCCGAACTTGAGAGCCAAATTACTTATGCTGGCGTAGGGTATCAAGCCATCGACTACCGCACCGAATACAATACTTTAGGCAAGGACAAGTTTGCAGAAAAGTTTCGTAAAAAACTTTCTACTATCGACAAAGCTTTGGTAGAATTTGAGGGTTTTTCAAGTACAGATACGGATGTTCAGCCCGTTATTGCCGTAACTGGTAAAAATCCAGAGGGATATAGTGTTGTGAATGGTAAAATTTACCTTAAAACCATTCCTTATGATGGCACCACCGAGCATCCTTTTGTTAGTGCCGACAGGGCTTTTCCTATAGATTTTACCTATCCTACCGAAGAGACTATTACTTGCAAATATACCATTCCAGATAATTATGCAGTGGTCGAACTTCCCAAAGCGATTCGAGTGACACTTCCAGAAGATGGTGGTAGATTTAACTTTTCGGTTGCTCAATATCAAGGCGGTAAAGTCATAATCGTAACGAGCCAAATACAACTTAAAAAATCGATTTATGGTGTGGACGAATATCAAGCCATCCGTACGGTTTATGACCATATTGTGGCCAAACACAATGAAATGATTGTTCTTCAAAAAAAATAATACTATGATGTTTACTACACGATTCCTAAAAGTCTTTTTACTACTATGCTTGGTTTATCCTATTGCTGCTCAAACAGTGGTTTGGAATGTACAAGGTATTCCCGAAAAATTAAAGGAAAAAGCGCACGCTGTAATTCGTACAGATGACAATTTATTGATTGTAAAAAATGAAGGTTTCCTGACCAGAAAAAAACATACAGTTATCACCATTCTCGACGAAGAGGGACTTAAATACGGGCATCTTTATATTGACTATAATAAACTTTCGAAAGTTACCGACCTCGAAGGAGTACTTTACGATGCCGCAGGCAATAAGCTTCGTAAGCTCAAAAAAGAGGAAATAAACGATATTGGCAATGTTTCCGAAACCAATCTATTTGACGATTATCGCTATAAATCGGTACAATTCAACTATGCGAATTTTCCATTTACGGTAGAGTATTCCTACGAAGTGTCAGATAAGAGAATGGCTTACTATGAATCATGGTTTCCTGGCGATAATTCCGACGATGTGGCGGTACAAGCCAGTAGCTTACAAATAGAAATGCCCGCCAATATGCAGTTACGATATAAAGAACTCAATGGCGTGGCGGCGGTCGAAAAAGCTCAGAATGGCGCTAATACGGTGTATAAATGGAAGGTAAGCAATCTCCCGATTAAGGCTCATGAGCCTTATGCTCCTGCTTGGTCTGAGCGTGGCCCGGGTGTATGGACGGCTCCTGCTACTTTTGAAATGGATGGTTATAAAGGTGATTTTTCTACTTGGCAAAAAGTTGGTGAGTTTGATAATTTGCTTAACAAAGGAAGAGAAACGCTACCTCCTAGAGTAGTAAATGAAATCCAGACACTTGTCAAAGGAGAAACTACACAAGAAGCAAAAGTCAAAAAGGTATATGAATACCTTCAACAACATACCCGATATATTAGTATTCAGTTGGGGATTGGAGGCTTGCAACCTTTTGAGGCTTCTTTAGTAGCCGAAAAAGGATATGGAGATTGTAAGGCACTAAGTTTTTTTACAAAAGCTATGTTGAAAACTATTGGTATTGAGTCTCATTATGCTTCGATAAAAGCAGGGGAAGCGACCGCCGATATTCTTACGGACTTTCCAGCACAACAGTTTAACCATGTGATTTTGTGTGTGCCAATGCCCAAGGATACCATTTGGCTTGAGTGTACCTCTCAGACAAATCCTTTTGGATACTTATCCAATTTTACGGCTAATCGACATACGCTTTTGGCAACGCCTAGTGGAGGCGTATTGGTCAAAACTCCGGCGTTATCTGCCAAAGACAACCAAGTGAGTCGAAAAGTTAAAATGGAATTGGGAGCTGATGGTTCGGCAAAGGCAAAGATTGACGCCTATTTCAAAGGGATTTTTTATGATGATATGATAGGGCTGATTCATGAAAATAATCAAGAAAAAACCACCATATCTTTACTAAAAAACTTCTATTTGGGCAATGCTCAATTAAGCAAAATTGCTTTGCAAGAAAATAGAGATAAAATCCCGAGTGTTCAAGTTGCTTTTGATGCCGATTTAAAAAAACTAACCTCTCCAAGTGGGTCGAGGCTATTTGTGACTCCTGATATTTTCTTCAAAGAAGATGGTGTGCCCTCAACAGGCTCCGAGCCTCGTACCATGGATGTCGAGTTATTTAATAATATCTCTTATAACGACGAGATTGAAATTCAGCTCCCTACTTACCAAGCAGTGGAGGCATTGCCAACCGATGTAAGCTTCACATCAAAATTTGGAACCTTCCAAGTAAAGTACCAATTACAGGGCAACAAATTATTATTGACTCGCAAGTTTACACGCAATAATGGAAAATATAAGGCCAACGACTTTGCAGAATTGATAGATTTTTATAAAAAAATCTCAAAAGCAGACCGAGCACAAATGGTTTTGAAGTTGTAAAAACCCTTTAATAATCCCTTAATGACCAACTCCGTAAGTTTTTCAAGAACTTACGGAGTTTTTGTTTTGGTCAAGCAAGTACAAAAAGCGTAAAACTTGTAACTTTGCGCTCTCAAATACAAATACGGAAAAACAACAACTCATAATATCATTGCTCAGGTATCAAAACACTTTCCTAATACTTGAGTAAACAAGATTGCACTAGCAAGGTATTATCTAATTTTATACACAATGAAAATTTCACTTAATTGGCTTAAACAGTTCATCGAAATTAATGAATCTCCCGAAGAGCTAGACCAAATGTTGACAGGTACTGGTTTGGAGGTAGAGGGTATCGAGCGTCACGATTCTATCCCAGGTGGGTTACAAGGCTTTGTTGTTGGCGAAGTGCTTACTTGCGAACGATTTATGGTGAAAGAAAAACAGTTGAGCCTTACTACAGTAGATATTGGTCAAGAAACTCCCTCACAAATTGTTTGTGGTGCAGCCAATGTTGATGCTGGTCAAAAAGTGATTGTAGCAACCGTTGGAACAACTCTTTACGACAAAGAAGGTAAGCCAGTGTTTGCTATTTCGAGCAAGAAAACTTACGGACATTTATCTGAAGGGATGATTTGTGCTGAAGACGAAATCGGTATTGGTTCTTCGCATGATGGTATTTTGGTATTGGATACAGATTTGCCAAATGGTACGCCTGCCACCAAATACTTCAACCTTGAAGCAGATTATATGATTGAAATCGGTTTGACACCAAACCGTGCCGATGCTGCATCTCACTGGGGCGTAGCTCGTGATATCAAAGCCGCTACTGGTCGTGAAATCACTTTGCCATCTATTGAGGCTTTTAAAGTAGATAATAACAATTTCCCAATCGAGCTTATCGTAGAAGATGCGCAGGCTTGTCCACGTTTCTGTGGGGTAACTATCGATGGCGTTACCGTAAAACCTTCACCAGAATGGTTACAAAATGCCCTGATTACCATTGGTTTGCGTCCTATCAATAATATCGTTGATATTACCAATTTCATTTGTCATGGCTTGGGTCAACCAATGCACGCTTATGATTGGAGTGCTATCAAAGGTCAAAAAGTAGTGGTGAAAACTCTACCAGCAGGTACTAAGTTTACCACACTTGATGAAGTTGAACGTACTTTAGGCGAAACAGATTTGATGGTATGTAACGCAGAAGAGCCAATGGGTATTGCGGGCGTATTCGGAGGAGCTACTTCGGGTATCAAAGACGAAACAACTCGTGTATATTTGGAGGTAGCGTATTTTGATCCTGCTTCTGTTCGTAAAACAGCACAACGTCATGGTTTGAAAACGGATGCTTCTTTCCGTTTTGAACGTGGTACAGATCCAAATGCTAAATTATATGCTTTGAAATACGCTGCCTTGTTGATTCAAGAATTAGCAGGCGGTGTCATTGCTTCCGAAGTTTCGGATTTCTATCCAAATCCAATTCAAGATTTTGTAGTACCTGTAACATACAGAAATATTGATAGATTGATTGGTAAGCAACTAGAAAAAGAGCTTATCAAGTCTATTTTGGTATCGTTGGATATTCAAATTACGGAAGAAACCGAAGCTGGTTTCACTGCGATTGTTCCTCCGTATCGGGTAGATGTTACGCGTGAGGCTGATATCATTGAAGAAATCTTACGTGTGTACGGTTTCAACAATATTGAACTTTCAGAAAATCTAGGAACCGACTATCTTTCTGATTTTCCTGCGAAAGACCGTGATAAATTGCAATGGAAAATTGCAACAAGTTTGGCTGGAAGCGGATTTTCTGAAATCATTACCAACTCTTTGACAAAGCCTTCTTATGCTGCTTTGATTCAGAGCGATTTACAAGGTGAAAATGTAGAAATTCTAAACAAGTTATCAGAAGATTTGGCAGTGATGCGTCAATCAATGGTTTTCTCTGGTTTGGAAGTATTGGCTTACAATATCAACCGTCGCCAGAAGGATTTGAAATTGTTTGATTTCGGAAAAACTTATCACAAAGTCAACGAGAAATATGTTGAAAAACGCCACTTGGCGATTTACTTAACAGGTAATATTTCGGCAGAAACTTGGCAGGCAAAATCTGAAAAGATTTCATTCCACACGTTGGCGAATGTAGTTACTAAGTTGTTGAAAAGCTTAGGTTTCAAAGATTTCCAAACAAGACCAATCGAAGGTTCTGCTACTTTTGAATATGGTTTGACGTACGTAATCAACAAGAAAGAATGTGTTAGTCTGGGCTTAGTAAAAGCAAAATTGGCGAAGGCTGCAGACGTAAAACAAGCGGTATTCTATGCTGATTTGGATTGGGATTACTTGTTCAAACAATACAAAGAAAACGTAGTATTTACCGAATTGTCTAAATTCCCTGAAGTGCGTCGTGACCTTTCATTGGTATTGGATAAAGAAGTTACTTTTGACCAAATCCAGAAATTAGCGAAACAATACGAGAAAAACTTGTTGCGCCAAATCAACGTATTCGACGTATATCAAGGCGAAAACTTGGGAGAAGGCAAAAAGTCTTACTCGGTAAGCTTTATCTTACAAGACAACGAACAAACGTTGACAGATAAGGTAATTGACAAAACCATGGAGCGCTTAATGGCTGGATTCGAGAAGGAAATCGGAGCAGTAATTAGAAAGTAAAGTAGCTGTAGGCTTTTGGCAATAAGGTTTCGGCTCTCAGCCTTCGGCAAAGGTGTATCTTCTGTTATTTTAGAAACATTTTGCTTAATGCCTACTGCTTATAGCCTAAAAGCTCGATACAAAAAAAGCTGAGAAGATTCGTCTTCTCAGCTTTTTTTGTAGTTCATTTTATCAGTAAATCACATTATTTATAACTGTTTCTGAAAACAGATACACCATTAACAAATAACCGTTTACTAATGAACTATTGTAATGCCGCGCTTTTTTGGATTAGGTCGTCAATTTCTAGTAAAAGTTTTTTACCAAATCCTGACCAAGAATTCATAGTACCATTTTGAAAAAGTTCAACCAACTCTTCAAAACTTCCTACATTGTGATCTTGAAGGAAACGCTTTAAGTTTTTACTTGCGTTTAGCGTTTCTAAAAAGCTTCCTGCGTTTTGTTTTTGCTCCTCGTACTCTTTAATAATCCTGAGTGCATTTAGGTATTCAGAATGAGAAATTGTAGGCATTGCTGTTAATCAATGGTTTTTTGTGTTACACCTAAAAGTTGTATCGTGTATTAGTTATAGATTCCAATATGCTAATATACTACATTTTATGGTAGAATTATTTTATCTTTTGAAAATAGTACTTTTCCTGTACTATCCACAAAACTTGTAGTAATTAAGTTATCCTTAATTTTGACAGAAGTAAAAGCTGGGGTGTTGGTACCAAAAAGTAAGTAAGGGTGCTCTTTACGAACAATATCATTGGCATAAGCAGCTCCGCCACTCACCAATAGTTCAGTGTCCAAATCGGGAGCTTTTAGGTATTGACTATTATGGCTATGGCTCGAAATATAAAGCTGTACTTTGTATTTGTTCAATAGTGGTTTGATGATATTGATGATTTCGGCTTGGTCACCTCTGCCTGTTCCTGCCGAATACATAGGATGATGTCCTACTACGATTTTGATTTTTTCTTTACTCATACTCAAAGTACTATCTAACCATTTTAACTGTTTTTGAGTATCCTGAGACAAAATATCTGAATGCATAAAAGCATTGTTACGGTGTTCTGTAATCATTGGAGTGGTATCAATAACCACAAATCTGACATTATTGTTGTTGGCCATTTCTCGCACAAAAGTATAATATCTACTAGGCAAAATCCAACGCTTATTGATTTTAGCATAGTCAAGTTGTGCCGTAGGATTGCCCATATAATCATGATTACCAAGGGTAATATACCAGTTTTTCAAAATACTAGAACCACTATATACTTGTTCATAAGACTGTTTCCAGTGTGCATCGTTGATGTCGGCTACACCATTTTCATAAAAGTTATCACCCGTCGAGAAAATAAAGTCAATGGGTGTCAGCTTAGCCGATTTATCCATTTGTTTAGCTATCGAAGTCTGAGCATATTGTCCCATTCTTCCCCAGTCGCCTACGATATAAAAAGAGGTTTCTTTAGGTAAATCCACGGTTACTTCTTGTTTACAGCTCCAGTAAATTCCAATAGCAAGAATAAAGAATAATAAGGAGAATTTTCTCATGTTGAATTTTCTTATTGGCGAATTTTAGATTTTTACAAAAATCGATGCATTTTCTATAAAAAAGAAAAAATATGCCTGAAAAACAATAAAAACTATTCAACGGAAGGAGGGGTAGAGGGAACAGGCACAGAGGCACAAAGGGATTTTTTGTAGAGAGGG
>NZ_JBMLSD010000503.1:0-2555 GCF_049240685.1 Flectobacillus sp. | reverse complement strand
TTTCCGTGGCGAGTGTCTCACTCGACACTTCACAAATTTTGCTGTCGCCAGTTGGTCAGTGGGACACTGACCACGGATATAGGGACACTGACCATGGATATTAATTTTCAAATCTCTTGCATTTAATCTGCAAACGAATTAAGCGCCACCGTAGGTTTTCCAGAATTATCAAAAGCCCCTAAAGTGTAACCTACCCAATTGTTATAGGCCTGTGGTTCCCAATACAAAACGCCCAAGCCTTTCGAGCCAGAAACAGATTTTGTTTTTGTGATAATATCTTTGATGAAAGCTTGACATTCAGTCGCCTGATCCCAAGGCATACCAATTTCCACAATCATCACTTCCTTGCCGTAACGAGAAACCATATCATTCATGTTGTTCAAACAATTTTGATTGGCCACCTGCCAAGTCGAATTGGCCCAAGTTGGGTATAAAGACATACCAATAACATCATACTTCGCTCCGTTTGATTTTAAGCCATCGAACATCCAACGAAATAGGCTGTTATCATAACCATTCGCTAAGTGAACAATCACCTTTGCTTGTGGGAAAACCGCCTTAACAGCATCGTATCCAGCATTAATCATTTGAGCAAAATTGCTCATATTTGCCGAAGCTCGCCCAGTTGGCCAAAGCATTCCATCGTTGGTTTCGTTACCTACCTGCACCCATTCTGGTGTAACATTATTCTTTTTGAGTTCATTTAGTACATCTGTGGTATGATTGGAAATCGCTGTTTTTAGACCTGCTAAATCCAAATTTGACCAAGCCGCAGGTTTGGTTTGTTTGCCAGGGTCAGCCCAATTGTCGCTGTAATGAAAGTCAATCATAATACGCATACCCAAATTTTTGGCACGAATCGCCTTTGCTACCACATCGGCTTTATCGTTATAGGCTGGCGACGGATTTACCCAAACTCTCAAACGAATGGTATTCATTCCTAAGGACTTCATCAAAGCCATTCCTTCCATTTGAGTACCTGCAGCGTTGTAGAATTTGATTCCCTTGGCTTCCATTTCTGTAATCCAACTAATATCTGCCCCTTTGGCAAATGTGGAAGTTACTGGTGTTACAGGTGTTGGTTCGGCTGGAGCTGGCGTATTATTGCTACAAGCAATGAGCAATACCGAAGCCATCAAAAAATGAAAATGTCGTTTTAAGTTCATGAGAGTTTAAGTATTTGTATTAAAAAGTTAGTGCATAAAATAGAATTCAATTATTTGGCTTTCGGCAATGGGTTTTCGGCAAGAACAAATCTATAGTAACTAAAAAACATGTTAAAACTCTGATTACTGGACAAAACGAGAAAGTGTTATTCAGGTGCATAGAATTTTTCACTGAATTTTTTAAAAACAGTTTTAAACTGTTGAAAAATGAGTCCAAGACTAAGTCTTGAACTATTTTGTCCAATAATCAAGTTAACACTCTTTACCTTGTGCCTTTTGCCTAAAACACTATTTCTATTCAATCGTATAAGTATAATTTCCAGCTTTCAAATCAAGGGTAATGGTTCTTGTGCCTGTTAGGTTTGTTGGAATTTTAATATCTGTTCCATCGTATTCTAGACTTAGGTCGGCACCAGTATCGCCCAAATTAATGGTCCAACCGCTATTGGCTCTAAATTTCAAACTTCCGACATTCAATTTTGTAGTTACTTTCCAAACATTTTTGGCCGCATCAAACTGCATCGGAATATCGTTTGACCAATTTGAACCCTCGGGAGCGTCTCCAATAATTGACCAAGTTGTTTTGGTTGCACTCCAAGTATTCGTGTTGGTATTTGCTTTGATTAAGAAATAACCATCTCCTGGCACAAACAGGTTTCCTCCGTTAGCACTCATTGTCCCTGATACATCTGTACCCGATACAGTACTACTGACCCAACCATAAGCGATACCATTCCAATCTGGTTGGCTTGTCAATTTGAATTGACGAGTTCCCCCCGAAATCCAAACGTAACCTTCATAAATTCCATTCGAATTTCTTGAGGATATTTTCGGCGCTGTTGCTGGATTCCAACCTTGATAATCGCCTGCTACCCACAGCGATGGATAATTAATCACAACAAGATATGGCGTAACTGAGACGGTCAGAGTATTTGAATACAAATCTGCTACAGATTCAGAAATACTCGATTTTACACGAATTTCTAATTGTCCTACAGCATTAGGTTTTAATCCTTGTAAGATTGCCAGTTGATTAAAATCTGCCGTAGTATATTTGAATGAGGTTGCATTTCCTAAACTCACTTCTTTAGGCGCTGCAAAATTGGTTCCTGCTTTGGCAATTTGCAAGGTATATTTCACGGCAGCACTAAAACCATAATCCGAACGAGCCCAAGTCATAGACACGGTACTATCATTGGCGGTATTTGCTGTTAATACATAGCTGGTTTGAGTTGAGCTCAGCTTAGGGGCTTGATTCTGAGCACTCATATAGGTTTTTACTTCGTCATTTTCACAAGCCACAAGACTTTGCAAAAACAAGCCCAAGCAGAAATATTGTATGATTTTTTTCATTGAATTTCTATTTAGAAATACCAAAATTGATTTTTT
>NZ_JBMLSD010000502.1:0-22635 GCF_049240685.1 Flectobacillus sp. | reverse complement strand
GTATCGGCTTTCGGCGGTGGGCTATGGGAAAAATGCTTGTCCGTGGTCGTTAAAAGCATTTTAACATTCTTTGCCTTGTGCCTGGTGCCTTGTCCCTAAAACACAAAACTTAAAAATAATTTTGCACGATAACTTAAGTAGGAAGACGTTATTAGTTAGTAGTATATCAGTTATTTGAAGTTATTCAAAATCAAAAGGTTACAGGCAAGTTTTGCCTCAGATATACTATTGATTTAATCTTTCCTACTGCTTATATCACGAATTAAAATTGATACAATCTTTTCTCTGATTTAGATAAATTAGGAAAGAATAGTAGCACAATAAATGTTTTCCTAGAAAAAGTACCTTATTATTGCGTCCGAAATCTATTGACTTTGAAATAAACTTTATAAAGGTGGATAAAAAAATCGCATTCTTCCCAGGGTCATTTGATCCTTTTACCAAAGGGCACGAGGATATTGTGTTGAGAGCTTTGGAGATATTTGATGAAGTAATTGTGGGGATTGGGCATAATTCAAACAAGAACCGATATTTTCCTATTGATAAAATGACCACTTGGATTGAGCAGACTTTTGTGGGTAAGCCTGTCAAAGTAGTGGCCTACAACAACCTGACCGCCACAGTGGCGCAAGAAATGAACGCTAACTTTCTGCTTAGAGGGTTACGAAATACAACTGATTTTGAATACGAAAACTCTATTTCTCAAGTAAATCGATATTTGGTAAAAGGCTTAGAGACCGTATTTTTGATTACCTCTCCGCATTTGGCTCCCATCAGCTCAACGATTATCCGAGATTTACATCGTTATGGTACCAATGTAGATGAATTTTTACCTTATAAACTAGAATAATTGTAACGCTAAATCAATCGATATTGATAATGACTCCAAGTTAGCGTTAGGTCTCAGACAATAGGCTTTGAGAGGTAATCAGTAAGCTCAAAAAATAAGGGTATTTTTTTGAAATTATAAAAAACCTTTCGCTTCAAGCCTTCAGCAAACAAATCATTCTTGCATTGATAATCAAAGTTTTCCTATAGCCGTTGCATGCAACGGCTATAACTATTTGAGAGGTAGGTGATTAGATTTTCATCATAAATTCACCTAAATTCACTTCTGTATCCAATTCCATTTTTTTACGTAATCGGTATCGCTTTAGCTCTACACTTCGATGAGTTATATTAAATAGTTGCGCAATTTCTTTACTCGATAAATTCATGCGTAAGTAGGCTGCTAATTTCAGGTCACTTGGAGTTAAATTAGGGTATTTATCAATAAGCTTCTTTAAAAACTCCTCATGGACTTTATTGAAGTTGGATTCAAATACCTGCCAATCTTGTTCAGAGGAAATATTACTGTCAATCAAGTTCATGATGAGTCGGTAGGGCTGATTGCCAATATTTTTCCCTGATTCCTTTTTTAAGTTTTCAACCTCCTGTTTTATCTCCAACAACAACTCATTCTTTTTGATTAAGGTCATGGTAGAGTTGGCTAACTCCTCCGATTTACGGATAACATCCTGTTCTAGTTGTTCATTTCTCAACCGAATGATTTCTTGTTCGTTTAATTCTGTTTGTCTTCTGATTCGTCTTTCGAGCTTTCGACGTTCTTTTAGTTGTTTGAGTCTAAATTTTCGGTCTTGATATCTATAGAATAATAAATTGATTAGGACAAATACTGCCAGATACAAGCCCTTACTCCATTTGTTCCAATACCAAGGTGGCAATATTGTTATGGTTATGGTATTTTCTGAATTATCTTGATTAGATTTTAGATGAAAAATGTAGGTGCCAGCCTGGAGATTACTAAATTCTTTCATTGAGACAAACTGATAAGGCGACCATGATTTCATGCCATTCTCTAGCCAATAGCTGTATTTTGTTTTGGGGTTTATGCTAGTTGTACTAAAAATAATATTCAAACTGTTTTGATGGTAGTTGAGGGTAATTTCTTGATTTTGAGGAGGAAAACGATAGATGTAAGCAGTGCTGTCCTCAAGTACAGAAACACTTCGGATAAATGGTTTGGCTTTTTTAGTAGTAATTATTTCATTTTCCTGATTTGGCGGAAGTATAACAAAGCCATCTTCTGTGCAAACGAGCATCTCACCTGTGTTTATTTTGACAACATTTTCGTAGATATCAACCCATCTGTTATTGGGCACAGGGATATCGATAGGTTTTTTGCCTACTTTGGCATAACTCAATGAGCCATCTTTTCGTAAAACATAAATTTCTGTTTCTGAGATGGGGAAAAGTTTGATTACTAAAGCACCAAACAACCATTTTTGGATGGTTTCATCGATTTTGAACTGTTTGTATTGCGCATCAAAGGATTTTATGCCTTCGGGAGTCGTGATGAGTACCTTGTTTTGAAAAAATCGAAGGTTTAGTAGGTTGTTTTGAAATTCGGAACCTTCAAATTTTTGACTAGAAACTATTTTTTTGAAATCATTATTCAGCTTTAGATGGGTGATACCCGTAGAGGGACCATGTACCCACAATGCGCCATTTTGATCTTCTTCTACTTGGGTAAACGAACCCGGGAATTTGTCTAAAACATGATCAAATTTCCATGAGCCATTTGTTTGTTTTTTGTAAAAACAAAGTCGAGTGTAAGTGCCTTGTACTAACCAATTAGGATTGCTTCGAAGTTTTTTGATAGTCCATCCGCCTGTTATATCCGAAACTTGTATGGCTTTGTTTTTATTAATCAAAAAAGTCCCGTTGTTATGGCCACAAAATAGCTGATTATCAATTACACTCAAATCCCAAACTTGCCCTTGGGTACGAGGAACAAGTTTGAAAGATTCGTTGGAATGGATGGGTTTACAGTACAAACCTTGATTGGTGCCCACATACAACCAACTATCAAGAGATTCTATATCGTACACCGTACCCAGATAGCCTTCTAAATCACGATAAAAGCTTAAGGTAGAACTCAGCATCAATAAATCGATACCCTTATCTAGTCCAACCCATACATTATGTGTTTTGTCTTCAAAGAGTGTCAATACTGTATTGTTCTGAAGGCCTTGTCGCTGATTGATATGCCGAAGGATATTTCCTGCTGAGTCTGTCAGAACCACCCCGTTTAACAAAGTTCCAAAGAGATATTGACCATTATGTAATCGAATAGCACGATTGAGCCGAAATTGTTGGAAAAATTCATTTGTTTTTTTGTTGAGAGGTACAACGGATTTTCCGTTGTGCACGAATAGTCCATTGTTGGTACAAACAAGTAATTGATTTTTGTCATAAGGTAAAATTACATCGATGGCTTCTTTACTTAGTTTTTCACCTTCGGGTAATAACTTAAATTCAAAATTGACTATTTCGTACAAACCCTTATTGATGATATCAACGAAGAGTCGTCCGTGAACTTCATGCGTAAAAAGTATAGTTCCCGGATTTTTAAGTTTTCGGACTTTACCATTTTGGTAGAAGTACATAAAAGCAAAAGATTGGAATAAGATACCATCTTTGTAAGGTACTATATGCCAAACTTCCTCACGAGGAAACTCTCGATCTTTGATGAGATGAGTTAGAGAATGGAACGTGAGCGTTCCTTTTTCATTGGCCTCCCAATACCCAAAACAACCCATACCTCCCGCATAGATTCTTCCAGTTCCATCTGCTGCTACCGAGCGCACAATTTGTTTGCGAGGCAACTCAAAGGTTTTCCAGTTGCTTCCATCATATTCAAGCATACCTTTCGAATTGGCAAAATACATAAAGCCCGTTAGTGGGTCTTGAGTAGCATCCCAGTTTTGATAATGAGCTCCGTATTGCTGTTTGGTAAAATTTATAATCTCTGGACTACCGATTGAATTGATAGCGTTCAGCTTCAAACCAAATACCTGAATGATATTTAGAAAGAAGAAAGTAAAAAACACAAGTAGTTTTTTCTCGTAAAATAGTTTTGTCAATCCCAAAGTCGCTCCAATCATCTTAAAATTGTGTATGACGTAGTTAAAATATGCCTAAACAATGAAAAAAAAGGGTTTTGATGTAGTAATGATGTACCCCAAAATTAGGAATAAGGTTGATTTTAAATCTACATTTGCCATGTCAAATTTAAAGTTTTTATAAAAAAAATAATAATTCTGTCAAAAAGTATTACCAATAAAACCTTAAATAAATAGTTTTTGATTTTAGAAAAATCTATCCCAAATCGACTGAAATAATGAAAAAAGCAACTTTAGCTTTGGGACTTGCACTGGGAATGATGCAGTCTGGATGGGCACAACAAAAAATAGAAACACCAGCCAAACTGGTAAAACTCAATGAGAAATATGAGTATATAGAAACTGTTCAAAAAGCCACCTTTCAGTATTTCTGGGATTTTGCGCATCCTATTTCTGGTATGGCGCCCGAGCGTACAGCTACCCCCAATATTGTAACCTCTGGGGGCACAGGTTTTGGTATTCAAAGTATCGTTGCAGCGGTTCATAGAGGTTGGATATCAAGAGCAGAAGCTGTAAAGCACCTACAAAAGATGACTAATTTTTTGGCTAAAGCTGAGAGATTTCACGGCGCATGGTCACATTGGTTGGACGGCCGAACTGGTAAGATGGTTCCTTTTGGCGAAAAAGATAACGGGGGAGATTTGGTAGAGACTGCCTATTTGGTAAATGGTCTTTTGGTAGCAAGAGAATATTTTGACGCCAATACTCCATCGGAGAAATCACTCAGAGAAACGATTACCAAATTGTGGGAAAGTGTAGAATGGGATTGGTACGCCTCCAGAGGCGATGGTCATTTATATTGGCACTGGTCTCCACAATACAATTGGGATATGAATATGCCTATCAGAGGATACAACGAATGTTTGATTACTTATGTCTTGGCCTTGGGTTCGCCAACACATGCTATCAAACCAGAAGTTTATCAAAATACTTGGAAAAAGAGTGATTTCTATGAAAATGGTAAAGACTACCTAGGCTACAAATTGAGTGTGGGATTTCCTTATGGTGGACCATTGTTTTTTGCGCATTATTCATACTTAAGCCTCGATCCACGTTTGATGCAGGATGAAAGAACTAATTACTGGCAACACAATCAAGCTCAGACACTTATCAACTATAAGCATTGTGTAAAAGAAGCTCCCAAGGAGTTTGGTTATTCTACAGATAATTGGGGTTTGACTGCGAGTGATGATTACAATTTTTATGATGCGCACTCGCCTACCAACGATAATGGCACCATTAGCCCAACGGCCGCAATTTCGTCGTTTCCCTATACACCATTCGAGTCTTATCAGGCCATGCGTTATATGTATTTGAAAAAAGGAGCAACGCTTTTTGGGAAATATGGTTTTTATGATGCCTTCAACACAACCAAAAACTGGTATTCTAATCAGTATTTGGCTATAGACCAAGGCCCAATGGTGGTTATGATTGAAAACTATCGTTCGGGATTGCTTTGGAAGTTGGGCGAAAATATCAAAGAACTCCAAATAGGTTTGAAGAAAATGGGCATTCAAAAACCTGAGTACCCTACGGGATTTTATATGTATCAACCCGACCCCGAAACGAAGGACGTCAATCTAACCAAACACCCTGATTCGGACGATTTTATTCTTGATTTTGCCGTAAAAGGACCCGAACCAGTGGAGGTATTTATTACTGACAAAAACGGTAAAAAACAAGTGCTGATTGCCTCTACCACTAGTTTGAAAGGTATGCAACAAGTACATTTTAAAGCAAAATACGGGACGTACAAGGCCACAATTTTGCAAGATAATACAGAGATTTCTTTAACAATCCACTTAAAATAAATCATCTATGATAGGAAAGATTTTTTCTGACTCTCCATCATATTTTAAATAAACGAGTGTAGGGTAAGTGTTGATAAAACTCCAAACCATTACTTAATCGTCTTTTGCCTTACCTCAATGCTTAGTGCTTACAATTCTAATTAGCAAAACGTATGAAACAAAAACCATTTACTTTTTTATCTAAAAATGGGTATGCACAACCAATTACCCAATTTTTTAGATATGCTTGCTTGGCGACGATGGTCGCGGGGCCAGTATTTTCGGAAGCGAAAGTATTGCCAAGATATGTGCAGTCAGTGGCAGATACCAAAGTGACTGGTAAAGTAACAGATGCCAAAGGTGAGCCTATTCCAGGTGTGGCAGTCCGAGTGAAAGGAACTAACAAGGGTGCTAATACCGATGTGAATGGTAACTTCTCGCTGACTGTTGCCGATAATGCTATTTTGGTGATTTCTTCGGTAGGTTACGAAACCCAAGAGATATTAGTAAACGGCAGAAGTAGTATCAACATTACCCTTCAAAATTCTTCTAAAGAGCTAGATGAGGTGGTATTTGTAGGGTATGGAACGCAGCGTAAAATGGATGTAACAGGAGCTGTTGTTTCTGTAAAAGGCGAAGAAATTGCGAAACAGGCCTCTGTAAACGCAGTAAGTTCATTGCAAGGTAAAGTAGCAGGGGTTCAAATCAATAACTCTGGCGCGCCCGGGGCTTCTCCCCAAATTCGAATTCGTGGTTTGGGTACGGTATACGGTAACCCAAATCCTTTGTATGTAGTGGATGGTGTTTGGTTTGACGATATTTCTTTCCTAAACCCTGCCGATATCGAATCGATGAACGTATTGAAAGACGCCTCTGCACAATCTATCTATGGTATTCGTGCGGCGAATGGTGTGATTTTGATTACCACTAAAAAAGGAAAAGCAGAACAAACCACGATTACTTATAATGCCTCTTATGGTGTTCAAAGGGTGAGTAATCAATTAGAAATGGCTAATGCTAATGAGTTTGCAACGATGGTAAACGAGTTGTCGATTATCAACGGTGGTAGCCAAGTACTCGACCCTTCTAAATTTAGTAAAGGTACTGACTGGTATCGTGTTGGCTTGAGAAGTGCGCCAGTAACCAATCATCAAATTTCATTGGCAGGTGGTTCTGAGAAATCTACTTACAATTTTTCATTAGGTTATTTGAATCAAGCTGGTTTGGTAGAAGGCAATAACTTTGACAGATATACCGCTCGCTTACAAAACGATTACCAATTATTCAAACACTTGAAAGTAGGTTATTCGGTAACGGGGGCTGCAAGTACCTCAAAGGATGCACCTCCTGCGATTTTTAGACAATTGTACTCAGCAGCACCCGTAGTACCAGTGTATTATGCTGACGGTACTTATGGCGACCCTAGTGATTACAATTTGGGTGATGGAGCAAATTACAATCCGCAAGCTACTTTGGATTTTTATAACCAAAAAACTACGAATTATCGCTTGACAGGTAATGTATTTGCAGATTTGAATTTTGCAAAACATTTTACATTCCATACCAGTATTGGTGGCGAATTTAGACAAACTGAAGTTCGTAACTATACCCCAGTTTTTGTGGCAACTCTAAGACAGCGCACTACCGTAAGTACGCTTAATGTAGGTAGAGCAGAAAACCGCAACTGGATTTTAGAAAATACCTTGAGTTATGATAATACCTTCAACAAAGATCATAATGTAAGAATATTGGTTGGTCAATCCGCACAAAGCTACCGTGCTTATGGAATCAACGCCTCGGCACAAAATGTACCTAATACATCTGAAGGAGATTTGTATTTGACTTTGGGCAATGTAGATGGTCGCCAAATTAGTGATTATGGCGATTTGAGTACCATTGCTTCGTATTTCGGTCGTGTAAATTATGCCTTCAAAAACCGATATATGCTCAATGCATCCCTCCGCGCGGATGGTTCTTCAAAATTTGCGGGCAATAACCGTTGGGGATATTTCCCATCTGTAGGTTTGGGTTGGGTAGTTTCTGAAGAAGATTTCATGAAAGACCAAAAAATCTTTGACAATTTGAAATTCAGAGCGAGCTGGGGTAAAGTAGGAAACGCTTCGGTTCCTGCCAACGTATCAGTATTGCGTGTAAATCAAGCAGCTAATTTAACGGCAATTTTTGGAGATCAAATCTATACAGGTGCAAGTATTAACTCGGTAGTGCCTCCAACAACATATTGGGAGAGAAGTGTAGGTACTGATATTGGTGTAGAAATGGCTTTCTTGAAAAATAAATTGACTTTCGAAGCAGATTATTACAATAGAAAAACTGAAATGGCGATTTTTGATATTCCCATTCCTTCTTCTATTGGTACAGGTTCGAGTACGATTACGGGTAACCAAGCTGATATTCAAAACAGAGGTTATGAGTTTGTGTTGAATTACAGAAATACGATTTCAAAAGACCTTTCTTTCTCAATTGGTGGTAACATTGGTATCAACGATAACAAAGTTTTGCGTGTAGTAACAGGTGCTAATCCTATCTATTCTGGTGGAGCAGCTTCCACAGGAGGAGCTTTGGCTACTCGTACCATTGAAGGGCAGCCTATTGGTCAGTTCTTTGGATATATCGTGGATGGTATTTTCCAAAATACAGCAGAAGTAGCAGCCTCAGCACAGAAGAATGCAAAGCCTGGTGATTTCAAATACCGTGATATTAGCGGTCCAGACGGCAGACCTGATGGCGTTATTTCGGACCTTGACCGCGCACCACTCGGTAATCCAAATCCTAAATTTAGCTATGGTATCAATACTAACTGGAACTACAAACAATTTGATTTGATGCTTGACTTCCAAGGTGTGGCAGGGGTAGATATCTACAATGCAAACTTGGGCTTGCGTTACGGTAACGAAAACTTTACAAAGGATTTCTATAATAATCGTTGGCATGGAGAGGGTACATCTAATACATATCCGTCTGTAAATATCGGTGGAGGAGATAACTACCGTCCAAACTCTTTCTTTGTAGAAAGTGGTGCTTACTTCCGTGTTCGTAATATTCAGTTGGGTTACTCTTTACCAAGTAATATCACAGACAAATTGCACATCAAAAAATTGCGTGTATTTGCCAATGCACAAAATGCCTTGAACTTCTTTAAATATAGAGGTTTTACGCCTGAAGTTACAGGGGCTTACAACAGCAGTGGCGCTGCTTCGAGCGGTACAAGCGCTACCATTAATGCGGGTATCGATACCAATGTGTATCCAATGTACGCTACCTACAACTTTGGTTTAAATGTTACTTTCTAATCATTCCATTTTATTTTAAAGAATTTTTAGAAACTGAAAAGAGAAAGAATTATGAAAAAATATAGCATTATTTCAACAGCCCTCAAGGTAGGGAAATATTTACCAGTTGCCTTAGTGTTGACTCTATCAAGCTGTAGTGATAGCTTTTTGGAAGTTCCGCCACAAGGTCAACAACCATCTGAACAATTCTGGAAAAATGAAGCAGATGCGACAAAGGCCGTAAATGCCATGTATGCCAACCTTCGCTCTTGGAATAACACGGCTTTTGCTCCAATTGCGGTCGAAAGTGTTCCGTCTGATGATGCCGAAAAAGGTAGTAGCCCAAGTGATGCCACCTTTTTCAACAAATTTGACACTTTTACTCATACTTCTACAGAAGGTCAAATTGCTGATTTCTGGACTGGTCAGTATCAGTCTATTAACTATGCCAATCAGGTAATTACTAATATCCCTGCCATAAGTATGGACGAAGGCTTAAAGGCTCGCTACATAGCAGAAGCTAAGTTTGTTCGTGCCTACTGCTATTTTAGATTGGTACGTGCTTTTGGGGATGTTCCTTTGCGATTATCATTGGCAACCGATGCCTCTCAATACAATTTGGCTCGTACGCCTAAGGCACAAGTTTGGGCAGCTATTGAAAAAGATTTGCAAGATGCAGCAACAGTTTTACCACAAACTTACGGCGCAGCAGATGTTGGTCGTGCTACAAAAGGTGCTGCTTTAGGATTAAATGCAAAAGTAGCTTTGTATCAGAAAAAATGGAGTGATGTCGTAAATCTTACCAAGCAGGTGATGGGTATGGGTTATGCCTTATTGCCAAATTATGATTCAGTATTTCGTATTCCTAACGAAAACTCCAAAGAATCTATCTTCGAAATCCAATGTAAGTTGATTCTGGGAAATGCCGCGGCTTCTAGTTCACAATATTCTCAAGTCCAGGGTGTGCGTGGCTCACAAGGAGGAGGATGGGGCTTCAATGTACCAACGCAAGACCTAGTAGCAGAGTTTGAAGCTGGTGACCCCCGTTTGGATGCAACGATTATTTTCCGTGGCGAAACTACACCTCAAGGCGATGCTATTCCAGCTACTGGAGATAACCCTATGTACAACCAGAAGTCGTATGTACCCTTCTCTCTGTTTGTTTCTGGTTACAACGAAGGTGCCGAGCAAAATGTAAGAGTGATGCGTTATGCTGAAGTTTTATTGATGAATGCCGAGGCCAATATGGAATTGGGTAACACCGCTGATGCTTTGGCATCCTTAGAAATGGTTCGTGCTCGTGCTCGACAAGGCAATCCAAACATCCTTCCAAGAGTAACTACGACTGACCAAGCGCAACTTCGTAAAGCAATTTACCACGAAAGACGTGTAGAAATGGCCATGGAGTTTGATCGTTTCTTTGATGTGGTTCGTCAGGGTAGAGGTGCTGAAGTTTTAGGTAAAAAAGGCTTTAAAGCGGGTATTCATGAGGTTTTTCCAATTCCTCAAAACGAAATTGACCTAAGTGCTGGCGTGCTTAAGCAAAACCCTGGATACTAGTTTTTGTCAATGTCTAACTTTAATTTGAGTTCGTAACTATGAATATTTTCAAAAATAAATCATTATTGGCTGGCTTACTTGGCTCATCTATGTTGTTGAGTTCTTGTTATGAGAAGTTTGACGCTTCTACCTACGCTCCAGCCGTTTCTATCGGAGGATATACGAGTACTACCGAAATTGCGCCAAGTAACTTGGTTGGCTATTGGTCTTTCGACAACAACTATATTGATGCTGTATCCAAAACTGCTGGCGAAGCCACGGGTACTAGCTTTGCAGGTGGCGTAAAAGGGCAAGCTTTGGTAGGAGGTATCGATAAATATGTAGTGAGTAATGTGCCTTCTGCTATCCAAAACCTTTCGAGCTTCACGGTAACCACTTGGGTAAACATGAAGAAAAATGATGCAGGTATCGTTGGTCTAGTAGATATTGCTAACTCTTCTTCCTTTTGGGGAAATCTTACAATTTTCATGGAAAATGGCGCTACAGATGCCAAAGGCTTGCTGAAAATTCATGTAAACAATGCTGGAAAAGATGCTTGGTTGGGGAACTACGACTTAAATAATCTTTGGAATACATGGGCAAATATTGCGGTTACTTACGATGAGAGTTCTTCTACTTTTAAGGTGTATTACAACGGTAATAAAATTGCCACTCAAGTAGTTGCTGGCTATGGTGGCATCAAGTTTCAAAATGCTGCTAAAATGGTGTTTGGAACGGTTCAATTCCAAACAAGTCCTAGCCTAAATGGAGGTGATAAACAATCGTGGGCTAGCTTCTTGAATGGTCAGCTCGACGAAGTACGAATCTATAACAAGGCCTTAGCCGAGAACGAGGTAAATGCCTTGGTGAAGCTAGAAGGCAGAGGAAAATAATCCTTGCAAGTGATAAGTTGGGAGTGAGGATGTTTTTTAAAAAATCATAAATCTTCATTCTCAGCTAATCACTTACATCTATCTATCCCGAATTGATTTATTTAGTTTTTATGCAGCTTCAAAATTGTATAAGCCCGAAGTAATAGGCAAAATTAGGAGAAATTTGTCTGAAATTTTAGCCTACGGCATAAAGCCTAATGCTTAGAGCCTTATGTTTCAAACGACCTATCTTCGGGTAGGTCGTTGATTTTATTTTGAGGAAAAAAGAGGTCTGGGTTGAAGTTTTACGATATGAATAGTTTTGACCAAAGATTCCATTTAGCAGATGAATTTATTCATCTTTGCATAACATCCCAATTTTATGAAAGTCTTACCTTATCAACTATTTTGTGTGTTAATTACGCTTCTTTGCGCTTGCTCCAAAAAAGCGACAGAGGACGTAAAGCCTACGCCCACACCTAGCTCGTTTAGTCTCAATACTTTAAGAGTGAATGGAGACTTCAATGGCTTTGATTATAAAGATGTTACGATAAAACCTGAAATAATCCTTACTTTCAATACAGCGCTAGATGCTAGTTCGCTAGCATCAGCGATTTTGTTAAAAAATACTGCTGGAAATTCCTTTGCTGTACAAACTTCTTTAACTCAAAATGACAGTGCGATTGTAATCAAACCCGCACTTGATTTGGATTATCTCAACAAATACACTTTATCAGTAAACAACAGACTAAAGTCGAAAGCAGGAGGCAATTTGCGTACAGAATTCACTGTAAATCTAACTACTCAATTAGATGCGAAAGACAAATTTCCAAGAATTAGCGATGAGGAGTTGCTGACCAAGGTTCAACAACAAACCTTTCGCTATTTCTGGGATTTTGGGCATCCTGTGTCGGGGCTGGCTCGCGAACGAAATACCTCTGGCGATATTGTCACCTCTGGTGGCTCGGGCTTTGGCATTATGGCAATGGTGGTAGGAATTGAACGAAAGTTTATAACACGTGACCAAGGCCTACAACGCCTCAGCACAATAGTTGATTTTTTGACTAATCAAGCTGAGAAGTTTCATGGCGCATTTCCACATTGGCTCAATGGCGCTACGGGTAAAACGGTGCCATTTAGTGCTAAAGACAATGGCGCAGATTTGGTCGAAACCTCATTTTTGATGCAAGGCTTATTGACAGCTCGACAATATTTTGATGGCAATTCGCAAGCAGAAATTACACTTCGTCAAAAAATAAATGCTCTTTGGAATGGCGTCGAATGGAATTGGTTTACTCAAAATACTTCTAATGGGCTTTATTGGCATTGGTCGCCAACTGATGCTTGGGCGATGAATATGAAAATTTCTGGATGGAATGAGGCTTTGATTACTTATGTTTTAGCGGCTTCCTCCGAAAAATATGCGATTTCCAAAGACGTATATCAAAATGGCTGGACTCGCAATGGTGCATTCAAAAATGGGAATAGCTTTTTTGGCGTTAAGCTGCCGTTGGGAATTAATATGGGTGGCCCCTTATTTTTTACCCACTACTCATTTTTAGGACTTAATCCCAAACTGTTGACCGACCAATACACCAATTATTTTGACCAGAACAAAGCACATGCGCAAATCAATTATCTCTATTGCAAAGCCAATCCTAAACAATATGCTTTCTATGGTGAAAATTGTTGGGGGCTCACGGCTAGCGATAACGAAAATGGGTATTCTGCGCATGCCCCTGATAATGATTTAGGCGTGATTTCTCCAACAGCAGCGCTATCTTCCTTTCCTTACACTCCAACAGAATCTATGCAGGCTTTGCAGTTTTTCTATTACAAATTGGGTGATAAAATTTGGAAAGAATATGGCTTTGTAGATGCTTTCAATTTGAATAAGTTTTGGTATGCTAACAGCTTTTTGGCAATCGACCAAGGTCCCATCATTGTGATGATAGAAAACCACCGTTCTGGACTGTTATGGAATTTGTTTATGTCTTGTCCAGAAGTCAAAAATGGATTAAAAAAACTTGAATTGACTAACTGAGTTTTTCAAACCGAGTTTTTCAAACCGAGTTTTTCAAACCGAACACTTCAAAAATTTTATTAAACCGCGTAATACTGCATCCGTGGCACTCTATGAGTGTTACGGATTTTTTTGTAAAAAATAAACCCTGACAGCAAAGTATCCATAAATCATTAAATTTGATGTAGAATAAATCCATTTTTATAAATAAATATGAAATCAATCCTCAAAACCCTTGTGTTGGGAAGCCTTGTTGTTGCCGCCTTCCAAGCAAAGGCTCAAAAAGCCTCTTTATTAGATTTGACCAAAAAATCAGAGAGTATTACTGGAAAAAAAAATTATCTGAATACACCTTATGTCACTGCTGGTGATCGACTTTATATGGTCGGGCATCAAAATGGGCAATTTCCTGATTTGGGTTGGCACGTCACTGGCGAAATGGGAGGAATCTGGAATCATCCAATCAAATTGATGGATGGCTTTTCTGCTAAAATACAAGCCAACGGTACTGCTCATTGCCTTGACCAAGCCACTTCTTTTGTCAATTATCCTTTTGGTAACAAGCATATTTATCAAGATATATTACCCAATCTTTCTATCCAAAGATTTCAGTTTGTTCCTGATAAAACAGAAGCGATTGTAGTAGAATATACTTTTGAAAATCAAGGCTCTAGTCCACAAACCTTTGAGTTTGAATTTACAGGTCATAGCGATTTACGTCCTGTGTGGTTAGGCGAAAGAACAAATATGATTGATGCCGAGGATAAAGCTACTTGGCAAAATAAAACTCAATCTTGGCTTATAAAAGACCAAAACAACCCTTGGTATGTGCAGTTTGGTGCAAATATTATTGCTACTTCACATCATCTAAAAGCATCAGAATGTCATTTTAAATCTCAAGGTTTAGGAACAAAAGCTAGCTTAGTTTATCGTATTGAGATTGCCCCCAAATCAAAATTTATTTTACCTATTGTCATAGCAGGTTCTTATCAGTCTGAAACTTTAGCGAATCACACTTTTACCAAAACTCAGAAAAGTGCTTCTGTTTTACTGCAACAAAAAATCAAAAGATATGAATCTATCGCCAAGCAATCTGCGCTGACGGTTCCAGATAAAAAATTAGAGCAAGCCTTTCGTTGGGTAAAATACAATACGGATTGGCTTGTGCGCGATGTCCCAGCCGTGGGACGAGGTATGTCGGCTGGTATGCCCGATTACCCTTGGTGGTTTGGTACAGATGCCGAATATACCTTGAAAGGCTTAGTGGCAACTGGAAAAAAAGATCTAGTCTACGATGCTGTAGGGGTTTTGAATAAACTTTCAGAAAAAGAAAATGGAAATGGGCGTATCGTACACGAGGTGTCTTCAAATGGAGTAGTTTTTAACCCTGGCAATGTGAATGAAACCCCTCAATTTGCCAGCATGATTTGGGAGATATATCAATGGACAGGAGATAAAGCATTTTTACAAAAGTATTATCCTGTTATCAAAAAAGGATTAGATTGGCTTCTAAAGGAAAATGACAAAGATAAAAACTTGCTTCCTGATGGTTTCGGTATGATGGAAATTCACGGACTCAATAGCGAGATGATTGACGTGGCGGTTTATACCCAAAAAGCCTTTGCAGATGCCGCAAAGATTGCAAGAATCGTAGGAGATACTGAACAAGGTTTGCAATATGAGCGCAATGCTATGCAAATAAAACATCAAATCAATACCGATTTTTGGGTGCCAGAAAGTCAGTCTTTCGCCGACTTTATCGGTACAAGAGAGCAAACGTTACACTTGATAGACGACGCAATTGTAAGAGCAGATACCCTACAAAAACCTTGGGCAGTTGCAGAGTTAAAACAATTAAAGTCTAGCGTGGAGGCTTTGCCACAAGGAACAAAAAAGGGATTTGCCTTACATCATAACTGGGTCATCAATACGCCTATGGAAATGGGGATAGCCGACCCTGAAAAAGCTAAATTGGCGTTGACTAATGCCAGAAAATATACTAATCCATTTGGTGCATTTGTAACAGGTATCGACAGAGACGAAAGCTCTAACGCTGAGGAGGCCCCTTCCACTTTTGTACGAAAATCTTTTACCTATACAGGTGCAGTGATGACCTTGCCAACGGGTGTGGTGGCTATTGGAGAGAACAATTATGGTAATCCTGATAGGGCTTTGTGGTATTTGAATAAAATGACTAAAACATTTAGTTATGTGCTTCCCGGAGCGATATATGAAGTTTCGCCAGACTATGGTATGATGTGTCAAGCTTGGAATTTGTACAGTTATGCCACCCCGATTATCAAGCAATTTTTTGGGATTCGTCCGCAAGCGGGAGAGAAGATGATTGTTGTGCAACCTCAAATGCCAACCTCATGGAACGATGCGAAATTAGAACAAGTACAGATTGGAAATAATAGTTTAACGATGGTTTACCAAAAATCAAAATCCTCTGAAAAAGTCGATTTACTACAAACACAAGCTGCTTGGAAAATAAAAGTACAATACCCCAAAGGGAAATATACCAAATGGAAAGTTAATGGGAAATCTGCAAAACCAACGACAGAAGATGGATTTGATTTTGTGTGGGTAAGGGGTTTAAAGAATATAGTGGAGGTTCGATAAACGGATTTTACAATAGAAAAGGCTATCCAATTGGATAGCCTTTTAAACATCACCTAATATATAATCAATTAAGCCAAAACCTCTGAAATGTGACAATAAGGCAGTTTCCAAGCTTCAGAAACTCCTTTGTAAACTATCTTGCCATTTACTACGTTCAAGCCTTTTTTCAATTCTTCATTTTCTTTACATGCTTTTTCCCAACCTTTGTTTGCCAACTGGATTGCGTACGGTAATGTAGCGTTTGTCAATGCTAAGGTAGATGTATATGGTACAGCTCCTGGCATATTGGCTACGCAATAGTGCACGATTTCATCAATTACAAATGTTGGATTTTCGTGTGTTGTTGGTGTACAAGTTTCGATACAACCACCTTGGTCAACTGCTACGTCGACTAGCACGGTTCCTGGCTTCATATCTTTCAACATATCACGAGTAATCAAATGTGGCGCTTTCGCTCCGGGAATCAATACAGCACCGATAATCAAATCAGCTAACTTGATTGCCTCACGTACATTGTATTCATTTGACATCACTGTGTCAACGTTGGCAGGCATTACGTCTTCCAAATAACGTAATCTTGGCAAACTAATATCCATGATTGTTACGTTTGCGCCCAAACCTGCTGCCATCTTAGCGGCTTGTGTACCCACGATACCACCACCTAAAACTAATACATTGGCAGGTTTTACACCAGCTACACCGCCCAACAAAATACCACGTCCACCCATTGGTTTCTCTAAATATTTCGCTCCTTCTTGAATCGCCATACGTCCAGCAACTTCGGACATTGGCACCAAAAGGGGTAGGCTTCTATCTGTTTTTTCTACCGTTTCGTACGCCAAACAAATTGCTTTGCGTCTGATCATGGCATGTGTTAATTCTTCAGAAGAGGCAAAGTGAAAGTAGGTAAATAATAATTGATTTTCTTTAATCAAGTCATATTCAGCCGCTATAGGTTCTTTTACTTTTACAATCATCTCTGCAATTTGATACACAGCTTCGATTGTTGGAAGTATAGTTGCACCCGCTTTTTCATAAGCTTCGTCTGTGAAGCCACTTCCTACACCAGCACTTGTTTGTATATAAACCGTATGTCCGTTTTTCTTAAATTCAGCAACACCAGCAGGGGTAAGCGCTACACGGTTTTCGTTGTTTTTGATTTCTTTAGGTACGCCGATAATCATAAGTTTTGGTTGGGGGTTAAGCCTAAGTGAGTCGGTTGCTGATTGTGTTATGTACCAGTCAATACTGGTCATTCCTCATTCGAAATTTTTTCTATCTATCCCTTGTATTCAATCTCGTTAATCCAATTCGCCACACATAAATAACAATTTTTACAACCGACTTCTTAGGGATTTGTTGTTTGTGTTGATGAAGTGTTTGACAAAATTAGTGATAACAGAAAAATATTTTATACATCATAATAAAATAAGAAATAGTTAAAATAAATTTGTTATTTCAGAGGAAAATATCCTGTTTTGGGGCTGTTTTTCTAATCTTAACTAATAAAAATTTCTTTTTTCTTATGAATTTAGACACGATTGATGTAAAAATATTGCAATTAATTCAAGAAAATGCGCAATTAACTATTAAGGAAATTGCTCGGCAGATTAATTTATCCATGACTCCCACGCACGATAGAATTAAGCGATTGGAGCAGGAAGAAATCATTGAGAAATACGTAACCATTCTCAACCGTAAGAAGTTAGGGAATCCTTTAATGGTGTATTGTAATATTACGCTCGATAAGCAACAAAAAAATCATTTTGTAGAGTTTGAAAAGGCAATTCACCAATATCCTGAAGTAATAGAATGTTGTATTGTTTCTGGAAATTATGATTATTTAATCAAGGTAATAGCAAAGGACATGGAAGCTTACAATGATTTTTACCAAAAGAAACTTTCGGCTCTTCCGAGTGTGGCGCACATTAGTAGTTCGTTTGTGATGTCTGAGGTAAAAACCACGACAGTAATTCCCTTATAAGCGGAGTTATCTGTTAGTAGCACCCTTATTCGAGTGTGGTAATCTAAAGCCAAAAGATATTTGTCAGATAAGAATGAAGAGGAAAGATATAAAAAAAATGACCCGTAAGTAGTTCGAAAACGCTTACAGGTCTATCGTTGAAGTGTAATTTGGTATGCAAACATAACACCTATATTTTACATAAGCAAATATAAGTATTTTTGCTTATTATTAAAATATTTGAAGAAACTGCTAAATGGTTTATTAAGTTTTGTAATATTAAAAAAATGCAAATTTGATTTTGTAAAAAAAGAATCAAACAGAATATAATTTTTTTCAAGAAAATTCTTTTCCATGAGTTGCCTTTATAAAAATACTTAAGGCAGGTCGAAAAAGTTTAAAAAAATGGAGGACAAACTCTGTTAGAATAGGATGTCCAAACAAAGACTGAATTTGTCGACCAGCCCAAACTCTAAATCCAAAATTATTTTTCCATGCTTTTTGGTATTGTCTTTCTACAAAAGTTCTATTGTCAAAATTTTTCAAAAGTAATTCCGATAAAATCTTTGCGCCATGAATCGCCATAGCCATGCCGTTTCCACAAAGAGGGGTGATTAATCCAGCGGTATCTCCAATCATCAGAATATGATTTTCTACTTGTGTTTTTGGCGAAAATGAAATTTCATTGATGACTTCTGGCTTCTGATATAGAAATTCGGCTTCCAAAAATATTTTCTTAAGATGAGGGTTTTTCCAGAGAATATTCCTTTCCATCTCAGATACATTCTTATATTTTCTTAAATTTTCACGAGTTGTCAAGTAACACAAACAGTATTTGTTGTCTTCAATTGCTGAGATTCCACAATAACCATTCTCAAAATTGTGCAAACTGATTAAATCTTTAGGATAATCGTAATTGATATGATACTTAATGCCGATATAGGGACTTCGACGAGTTAAATGATTTCGATTTAGTGTGACATCTATTTTTGATCTTTTCCCATAAGAGCCTATCACATATTGTGCCTGTATGGGGTCGTTGGAGTGGCTTGTTTGTATTTTAAAAAGGTTTTTCTCAAAAGTAATTTGTTCAACTTCGGTGTTGACTCTACAATCTACTCCAGAGGCTAGCGCTAATTTATAGAGTTCATTATCAAGTGTATATCGACTAATGCCAAAGCCTCCGAGGTCCAGTGGACTAGTCAAGCTACCACCAGAAGGAGAGGTGAATTGGAATTTTTGAATTTCTTGAACCCCTAGTTCGTCTAGATTTAATCCAATTTTTTTGAGATACTTTCTTGTCTCATTCGAAACATATTCACCACAAACACGATGGAAGGGATATTGCTTTTTTTCGAATAAAATTACTTGTTTCCCTTCTTTTTGTAAATGTATGGCAGCGCATAAACCTGCCAAACCTCCTCCAACTATTGCGACGGGATATATCTGAGTTTTTGACTCCATGCTAAGATTGTTCTTCCTTTTTATTATGAAACTAGTAGAAGTTCAAGAAAGTTTTTAAATAAAAAAACGGCTACGATAAACATAGCCGTCTAATCTGCGTCTTTTTTAAGAATTAGTACCCAAATACCTCTTCAAGAGTTAATTTTTTCACTTCTCCATATTTGCTAAGTTCGTCTACTTTGATTTTAGTGTCTGAACCTACAATACAATAGGTAACAGGTTTATTTGCAATGTTTGCTTCTTGGAATTTCTTCAAATCCTCCAAACCAAGCTTACCTAAAGCTTCAAATATTTTAGCTCTTTCGTCATAATTCAAGCCTTTTTCTTGAGCTGCCAAGTAGTTAAATGCAATAGCATCTTGGGTGATTCGCTCTGTTTGGTAGTTTTTCAACATACTTTCTTTGGCTGTTTCCAAGTTCTTTTCAGAAGCAGGGAAAACGTTGAAAAGCTCATTCATACTAGGGATAGCCTCATTCAATTTATCTGCTTGTGTTCCTACGTAGCCAAGTAAAAAGTATTTCTCATCTTTAGTATTTGGCGTAAAATAATAAGCGTAAGTTGAGTAAGCTAAAGCTTTTGATTCACGAATAGTCTGGAAAACGATTGACGACATACCTCCACCGAAATAATTATTAAATAACTCCACCACTGGCGTTTGAGCTGGATCAAACTTCACAGTTGGACGAATCCAATCGATTTCAGCTTGTACCATGTCAAAGTTTGTAAACAATACTTGTGTTTTTGAAGGCGTAATACGATCAAAATTAGCTACCAATGGTAAGTTTGCTTTGAATTGTGCAGGGAATTTATGCACTTTCGCAAAGTCAGTACTAAATTGCTCCAAAGATTTTGGACCATAGTAAATAACTGTATGCTTAAAGTTGAATAAATCTTTTAGGAAGTTTACCACCTCATCAACTGTCAATGCCTTCAATTCGTCATTTGTAAAGTTCAGCGCTGTACGAGGATTTTTCGCACCAAATTGTGCATACTGTGCCAAACCTTGAAGGATTGCGCCTTTGTTTGCTTTTGCGTCGTTACGTTGTTTAATCAAACGACCTTTTAGCAATTCAAACGTTGCAGGGTCTGCTTTTGCTTGAGTAATAAGTTGTTCAAAAATCGAAACGGTACGGTCGAAGTTTTCATTCAAGCCCGAGAGCGAAAGGTTGATATGGTGGTCGGTAAAGTTTGCCCCGAAGTTGCTCGCCAATTTGTAGTATTCCTTACTGATTTCCTCGGCCGACATAGTTGGCGTTCCCAAGAAGTTCAAGTATTGCAAAGCAATAGGTAATACCTTACTATTCCAGCTACCCATATCAAAACGATAGGTCAAACGGAATAAATCATTGTCTTCATTTTTTACATAAAGTACCTCTGCTGGTCCAACCTTACCTTTTTGAAGGTCTTTGTTGTAATCCAACCATTTTGGTTGAATCTCCTTCATTGGCATTCCATTAATCGATTTCAAAAACTCAGATTGTTTTTCACGGTTGGTTTCAACTTGTGTGATTTCTGGCTTGTCAACTTTGATAATGTTTTTATCTTCACCTTTACGTTTGTAAACAATTACATAACCATTTCCGCAATATTTGTTTGCAAAATCAATTACCTGTTGTTTAGTAACTTTGCTCAAGGCATCGGTCATCGCCGACGTTTCGTTCCAATCTGCGCCTTTAGAAACCACAAAGTCATTCAATAATTTATAAGCACGAGCATCATTTTTCTCCAGACCCTGAATGGCATTAAGTTTGTAGTTGGCTGCAATTGCCTTGATGATAGACTCGTCAAATTGACCTTTTTTCAATAAGTCTAGCTGACCTAACAATAAATCACGAACCTCCTCTAATGTTTGACCATTTTTCGGTGTACCGCTCAAAGTCCATACCGAATAATCTTTATTCCAGTCAGGATTTGAACCTGCTCGCAATACTTTTTGAGCTTTCGACAAGTTGATATCAATCAAACCCGCTTTTGAGTTAGACATCAATTCGTCTACAATAGTCCCAATAATATGTTCTTTCGGACTTACTGCACCTGGCCATCTCCACGCAATCGTAATATTGTCAGGCGTTGGACCAAATACTTCTTTCACAATTGGAGCAGTGATTGGAGCTTCTGGAGCAGGCTTATATTCTTGCACAGGCTTTGGTTGCATATAAGCAAAAGCCTTGTCAATTTTCTTAATCAACTCATCAGAATTGAAATCACCTACCATGATAATAGCCATGTTGTTTGGCACATAGTATTTCTTGAAATAGTTTCTGATTTCAATCAAAGACGGGTTTTTCAAGTGCTCAATTGTACCAATGGTTGTTTGTTGACCATAATTGTGAGTAGGGAACAGCGCAGCGTATTTGATTTCTTCAACCTTCCAAGGGTCGTTATCCAAGCTACGGTTTTTTTCTTCATATACTGCTTCTAATTCAGTATGGAAAATACGAAGAATTGGATTTCTGAAGCGTTCAGCTTGTAATGCCAAGAAGCGGTCAATAGCGTTTGTTGGGATATCTTCTGTATAAACCGTTTGTTCGTACGAAGTAAAGGCATTGGTACCTTGACCACCCATCGCTGCCATCATTTTATCGTACTCATTGGCAATGGCATATTTGGCAGCTTCACCAGAAGTTTTGTCAATCTCTTTGTAGATTTCCTTACGTTTGGCAGCATCTGTTGTTTTGTTGTACTGTTCGTAAAGGGCATCAATTTTGTCTAAAAGCGGTTTTTCTTTTGACCAATCCAATGAACCGTATTTGTCGGTACCCTTAAACAACATGTGCTCAAGATAATGTGCCAAACCAGTATGGTCTTTAGGGTCTGTGTTCGACCCAGCACGTGTTGGGATTAGAGCTTGAATGCGGGGTTCTTTGTGATTTTCGCTAAGGATAACGGTTAATCCATTTTTGAGCTGATAAAAACGAGCTTTCATCGGGTCATTACTTACGTATTTGTAGGTAAAACCACTTGAATTAGCCGATTTCCACTCATACTTAGTTTGGGCGATGGAACCTAAACTCGATACCACCAATGCCGAAGTGAGAAGTGCTTTAAAGAAAGTTGGCATACTGTTAAAGATGTTTTTATAATAAGATTTAGTCATTTTGATGAAC
>NZ_JBMLSD010000501.1:43328-52177 GCF_049240685.1 Flectobacillus sp. | reverse complement strand
TAGCGATATGACGAGTAGCATAAGCCGCAGAGCGGTCAACTTTTGAAGGGTCTTTACCAGAGAAAGCACCACCACCGTGAGCACCTTTTCCGCCGTAAGTATCTACAATGATTTTACGACCTGTCAAGCCAGTATCTCCGTGGGGGCCACCAATTACAAATTTACCAGTTGGGTTAATATGATAAGTAATCTCATCATTGAACAAAGCTTGAAGCTCAGGCGTCAATTTTGCTTTTACGCGAGGAATGACAATTGCAACAATATCGGCTTTAATTTTAGCCAACATCGCCTCTTCAGTATCAAAATCATCGTGCTGAGTAGATACTACGATAGTATCAATTCTTTGAGGTTCGTTGCTATCAGAATATTCGATAGTTACTTGAGATTTGGCATCAGGACGCAAATAACCAATCAAAGACGGCTCGTTGTTACGGATGTACGAAAGCTCTTGTAAGATTTTGTGAGCCAAATCCAATGCCAATGGCATATAGTTTTCGGTTTCCTTAGTCGCATAACCGAACATCATACCTTGGTCACCAGCACCTTGTTCTTCAGGGTTCTTGCGATCTACACCTTGGTTAATATCAGCAGATTGCTCATGGATTGCAGAAAGAATACCACAAGAATTTGCTTCGAACATATATTCAGACTTTGTATAACCAATTTTGCGGATTACTTCACGTGCAATACTCTGAACGTCTAAGTAAGTGTTAGTATTTACCTCTCCAGCCAAAATTACCTGACCAGTTGTTACTAATGTTTCGCAAGCTACTTTTGATGAAGGGTCAAACGCCATGAAGTGGTCAATAAGTGCGTCTGATATTTGGTCAGCAACTTTATCTGGGTGTCCTTCAGAAACTGACTCAGAGGTGAAAAGATATGCCATTTCTACAATTTAATTTTTTTTGAAATTCTAAGGAAAAAATTAACCCAAGCAAACAAGCTAAGAAGCGGAAATTCGACAAGATTTTTCAAGTTTTTAATACTCAACTCTTGCCTTTGGCTCAGTACTCACAGCCAAGGGTTTAATTTGTTTTACAAAACTACAACTTATATTTCTAATTGACAATTTAGCTTAGTTGACTGATAGATTATAGATAAATTATCTAAAAATATACTTTATTTTTTTAAAAATAACTACAAAAGCTGATTTTATAAATGGAATTATCGGAACGGTGTTCATAATAGCTAAGTCTTCGAATAGACTAGTATCTTCGTCCAAAAACTTCAAGATTTGTGCTGGGCGATTTTTACTAAACAAGCAAGTGAATATATCTTTGGATGAATGACGCTTTTGAAGCATAACATCCAATAGGATACTGTCCAAAAAACCTTTCCAATCAGAAATATAGATTGCTTTTTTCCATGTTTGGTGTGATTGCTCAAAGGCTTTTCCATTTCCTCCCACTGCTTCCAAATCGCTTACAAGTTTTTGTAAAAATCTTTGAGTTCTGGTAAAACTATAGCCTGTAGAAGCTTTTACAAACCCGCCTGAAGTTCCTATTCTTACAATACCAGATGATGGCATTCTGATATGTGGCTCATCTGACATTGGTATCACACCATTTTCTACTTCTTCAATACGATACTTATCAACTTTTACATGAGTTTTGAGATAACTTTCGAGCGCTTTCTCATATTCCTCCTCTGGCAAGAGGTTGTCAGAAAAAATGGTATACTCTACCAATGCTTTGGTTTTACTGTAGGGCAATACATATACAAAACGGCATTCCTCACGCTGTTCGATTCGAAAATCAAACATCGTTGGTTGTGTTTCGTCAAACGCAGGCTCGGTTGTTTCTATTACCCAACCTTTAAAATGCTGAAGCATCTGGTTGTAACGAGTATCTGTATAAGGAGAACGAAATGTACTATCAAAAACTAATTCAGAGGCCTCAAAATATCCTTTTGTTGTGTAGACTTCTGTTGATTGATTGGATAATTTTTGAAAAGATAAGACACCAGCTTGGAGTAAAGTGATATTGGGATTTTGCGAAAGTTTCTGTAGAACAAACTGATAAAAGTTTTCACTTCGAATCAATTTGTATGCATACTCATCAATAGGTAAAAATCGGTTGAATTCTCTGGTACCATGAAACCACACGCCTTTCCATTTTTGCTGAATAATTTGGTCAAACTTGCCTGATTCTGCCTCCCAAAAACACCAAGTTTTATCATTCTCTTTTTTGACAGATTGATCAATAATCAATATTTTGGCATTTCTCAATCCAGATTCATTGAGATAATAGGCCAAGGATAATCCTGCCAAGCCACCTCCTGCTATAATATAATCATACTTAGAAGAATAGGTTTCTGATGCTGTGCTCATAGATAACATTTTCTTTTAGTAACAGGTATCTGGTTACATTGTTTAGATTTTTGAGCTCTCGGGTATCGGCTCTCGGCTTTCAGAGGCAGGCTTTGGCCCAAAACTTTTGAATTGCTATTAAATTAGTAAGTATTCGTGAAAAATTAGATTTTAGTGCCTAGCTTTATTTTATAAGCCGTGGGCATTAGGTAAAAAACATATCTATCCTTACTAGGTAAGTAACAAGACGTTATTAGTTAACAGTCTGATTACTGGACAAAATTGAAGATACTAGTTCAAGACTTAGTCTTGGACTCATTTTTTTAACAGTTTTAAACTGTTTTTAAACATGCATTGAAAAAGTCTAAATACCTTTTCTCCTTTTGTCCAGTAATTAGGTTAACAGTATACCATTTATTATAATATACTGATATTCAAAATATTAATCTTGATTTTTACCTTTAAGATACTATTGATTTAATCTTTACTTTTACTAAAAAAACAATCAACACACTTTGCCTTGTGCCTGATAAACAAAACTTAAGTGATACAAAAAAGCCTTACTCGAAGGTAAGGCTTTTAAACTAAAATATTTTCTACAAAAATATGCTATCGTTACTAAACAGCAATTTAAGACTCTTTGCCTTGAGACTAAAACGCGAGATTAAATTTAATTTTTGAGCTTAAAGATTTCAGCTTTGGGCAAAAAATATCTTTTGTTTCTAAAACACTCTTTGCCTCATGCCTTTTGCCTAATACACAAAACTCAAATCTAACTTTGCAGGATTACTTTTTATATATGTCTTTCGGCATGGTAACTTGAACGAACCAATGCGCCCGATTCAACATATTGTATTCCACGTTTCAAGCCTTCCTCTTTGTACATCGCAAAAGTATCTGGGTGTATCCACTCTATTACTTCATGGTGCATTTTGGTTGGTTGAAGATACTGACCCAAAGTCAAGACATCTAAACCATTCTCAACCAAATCGTCCATAGCCTTAAAAACCTCCTCTTTGGTTTCGCCTAGACCGAGCATAATTCCAGTTTTTGTGCGTTTACCAAATTCTTTTGTACGTCTGGTTTGCTCCAAACTACGGGCGTATTTAGCCTGAGGGCGCACATTACGGTACAAACGCTCAACAGTTTCCATATTGTGAGAAACAACTTCTTGACCGCCCTCAATCATACGATACAAGGCGTCCCAATTTCCTTTTGTGTCAGGAATCAGCGTTTCGATAGTGGTTGTTGGTGACTCTTTTTTTACTTGCACCACTGTTTGATACCAAATTTCGGCGCCACGGTCTTTTAATTCATCGCGGTTAACTGAAGTAATAACAGCATGTTTTACTCCCATTAACTTAATAGCCTCGGCTACGCGACGTGGTTCGTCGGCATCATATTCGTTTGGGCGACCAGTAGCTACTGCACAAAATGTACAAGAGCGAGTACAAACATTACCCAAAATCATAAAGGTTGCAGTACCTGCCCCCCAACACTCGCCCATGTTTGGGCAGTTACCCGATTGACAAATTGTATGTAATTTGTATTCATCAACAATACTACGAACTTTCGCGTATTCTTTACCAATTGGTAATTTTACTCTTAACCAATCTGGCTTTTTGTTATGCTTGGTAGCACTTGGGGCTACTACTGGAAGTTCTATCATTACAATAAATTGAGGTAGGTTGAAAAAGCATTTATTCTTTAAACAAACGATACCCTATTTTTGATTCAACAATGTGCAAAAATACGAACTTACTTTTTACCCCCGAAGAAAATTGTCAAATATCCAGAAGTAAAGACACTTTGATTGTCTGAAAGTGCCATAATTTCGACTTTTTTACTATAAATATCTGCCAAGAAACCAACCTCTAGGCTTATGTTACTTTGGCGGAAAGCATCTAGCTCAAAGTTTAAGGCTGCTTTGATATTGATACCAGGCGTAAATTTCATATTTCCAAAACCTTTAAAAAAGCCTCCGCTACCAGCAATATTATTGATAGAGTGTACATTGGGATCGTAAGGCTCGCTTACCAAATACCCTCTTCCATAATATACATCTACATAATACGGTTTTAGGAACCCTAAACTTGGACCCGCCGCAATAATACCATTGACATTGATACCACCATCTGAGGATTTTCTGAATAAACTTATTTCACGACCATATTGAGGACGAACAGCCAACAGATAGTTCTTTTTGCCATAGGCATAACCCGAACCATTTCCCCCTGCATGAAGTGTACTTTCTTGATAATTATCGACGTTGACTAGCTCTAGGTTGAAATAATGCATCTGTCTGCGAGCAGCTCCGTTGTCTATAACAATTTCTTTACGCACCATAAATCCCCCTAATAAACCAGAATTGGTGTTGGTCGTAATTCCGACCGAAAATATAGAGCTATAGTTTTCTTCGTCGACCTCGTTTTTGGGTTTTGTAGAAGGCGCACGATTTGGCGCAGCAGACTTGGGAGTTGTTGTTGTCGATGTGTTGGCAGGAGTATTTCTACGTTGTGCATGCAACCAAGTGTTGCAAGTCAACAACAGTAAGCTCATTGCTAAATATTTGGTAGTTGTTTTCACGATAAACTTTTCATTTTAGCCCAAAATCATCAAAAATCAAGGTTTTTGCGTAATTTTAGGAAAAGTAAACAGGAAATTTCGGTAATACAAATATTGGCTATTGTATTCGAGAAAACAAAAGCCATCGTTTCATAAGCAATACGAAATATAAAGCAATTTATTTTGGTACTTGGTCAATTTCAACTAAAATTACCTTTTTCTTACAATCATCACAATAACTCTATTAATATGCCCACAGTAAAAACAACTTACCTTGGAGACCTTCGCACTGAGTCAACGCACTTACAGTCAGGCAATCAACTCATTACAGATGCTCCTACCGATAACATGGGTAAAGGTGAAGCCTTCTCCCCTACTGACTTGGTGGCTACAGCCACTGGCACATGTATGCTTACAACTATGGCTATTGTAGCACAAAGAGATGGAATCGAGTTGGCAGGCTCGGAGGTTGAGGTAACCAAAATCATGTCTCAAACTCCTCCACGTAGAATCGCTCGCTTAGAGATTAACCTAAAAATGAAAACAAATGTTGCCTTGGACGACGCACATATTAAAAAATTAGAGAATACAGCACACAAATGCCCTGTATCGTTGAGCCTTCATCCTGAGGTGGAACAAGTAATTGATATTCAATGGCTATAGGTAAATGGATTTTATTTGTTGGCAATGTATCCGTTATTAGAAAGTATTCTTAGGGCATACTTGCCTAATTTTCAAAGAAATTCATCCATTTTACCCAAATATTTTTGGGATAAAAATTATAAAGGCTACCTATTTGCGTAAGGTAGCCTTTATAATTTCTGATGTCAGCGATTTGGTAAAACTAAACACAAAGGCCATTTAATTTCGGATATCGGATTTCGGAAGTGTAATCTTCTATGTTTTGTAAAAAAATAAAGGTATTTTACTTTATTTCTGAAATCAGAAATCCCTAATCCGAATTTTTGGAAATCTTTCGTACACTACTAATCCTCAATCCAAAATCTCCAATCCGACATCGTTAGACTGTTTCGGCAATTTCTTCAAAACGAATATCAAAATGAGAAGCATCATACACACTTGCTCCGTCTTTGATTAGGAGTACTTGCGGTGACTGGTGCTCTACGCCAAATACCTCAGCAATGGCATTTGATACAGGTCTGAAAGCAATTAAATCTAAATAATAAGGCTTTAGTTCGCCAACTGCTTCTTGTTTCCAATTTCTCTCAATACGGCTTAATGCAGTGGATGAAATCGAACAACGAGTACTATGTTTAAAAATCAATACTGGTTGATTAAATGACTCTTCTTTAATAGCTTGTAATTGCTCTACGGTGGTTAATTGATTCCAATTCATGGGATTAAAATATGTATTATGACGGTCAAAATGATAGCCTATGCACAAACAAATTATCATTTTTCTATCAACGATTATGGTATTTTTGTTGTTTGTCTTTTAGAATTGTTTTATTGCTAAACGAAATCGTAGTAAATTTGATTCAAATTTCATGATACAATTCTAAAACGCATTGGCAAAAATACTATATAATTTATCGATTGAGCTGTATCAATGGCTAATTCGTCTGGCAAGCCCTTTCAATCAGAAGGCTCAGCTTTGGCTTAAAGGCAGGGAATCCCTCTTTGAAAAGCTCGAACTCCAACTTCAAGAAGCTCGTCAACAATCGACCACTCCGATATCAATAGCATGGTTTCATTGTGCTAGTTTAGGCGAATTTGAACAAGGTCGCCCGGTGATTGAAGCCTATAAAAACGTTTTTCCAGAACACAAGATACTTCTAACGTTCTTTTCTCCTTCTGGATATGAAGTAAGAAAAAACTACGATGATGCAGATTTTATCTATTATCTTCCTTCTGATACACCAAGCAATGCCCAGCGTTTTGTGACCTTGGTAGACCCCTGTATAGCGTTTTTTGTAAAGTATGAGTTTTGGTATAATTATTTGAACACCCTCAAACAAGCTCATATTCCAAGTATTTCATTCTCAACCATCTTTAGAGAAAATCAGGTTTACTTTAAATCTTATGGAACATTCAACAGAAATATTCTTCGATTATTAACACATATTTTTGTACAAAATGAAAAGTCTGCCTCGCTTTTAGCAGGTATACAAATTCAAAAAAATGTCAGTATTGCAGGAGATACACGATTTGATAGGGTTGCTCAAATAGCTCAAAACAAAAAAGCCATCCCGATTGCTGAGCAATTCAAAAATAATACTCAAACACTGATAATTGGTTCATGTTGGAAGCAAGATTTTGAAGTACTTTGCCCCTTTATCAATAGTTTTGAAGCGCCTTTGAAGGTCATTATTGCACCGCACGAAATACATCCCGAAGAAATAATACAATGGCAAAATGAGCTAAAAAAATCCAGTATTCGTTATTCTGAGGCTCTTGCTGGCAAAGAGGTAAAACAAGCAGATGTTTTATTTATTGATAATATTGGGATGCTTTCTTCGCTCTATCAATATGCCGAATATGCTTGGATAGGAGGCGCTTACGGCAAAGGACTTCATAATACCCTAGAGGCTGCTACTTTTGGCCTTCCGATTTTCTTTGGAGACAAGGTTTATAACAAATTTCAAGAAGCGATGGACTTAATCGACATTGGAGGTGCGCAACCAATCGATAATACTCAATCTTTCGAAAAGATATTTAGAGGTTTGTATGACGATTTCAACAAACGAAAAACCGTTTCTGAGCAAATTTTGGCGTATGTCAAAACTAATATCGGAAGCACTCAAAAAATTATCAATTTTGTAAAAACCTTATCTGAGTAATAGATAAGTCGAGTAAAAGTTTAAGATGAAAAGCTTTAATTTTACTCTTCCAATCAATCAATTTATGCATAGAGGACTAGTTATACGTTCAACAGGCTCGTGGTATGAGGTAATGGCCGAATCAGATAAACACGTCTGGCAGGCTCGTTTGAAGGGTAAGTTCAAAATTAAAGGACTTCAAACTTCAAACCCCATTGCTGTGGGCGACCGAGTGAAATTTACAATAGAAGATACAGTCGAAAACACTGCTATCATATATGAGATAGAACAACGAGAAAATTATATTATTCGAAAATCGGTACATAAAACTGCCCAAGGGCATATTTTGGCTGCCAATCTCGATCAAGCTGTCATTATTGCAACGCTCAACTATCCTCGAACCTCTCAGGGCTTTATTGATCGTTTTTTGGTTTCTGCCGAATCGTTTCGGATTCCTGTTACCATTGTTTTTAATAAAGTAGATTTACTTTCGGAGGAAGAAAAAGACGAACTAGCGGATATGGCGGCCATGTACGAGGAAATTGGATACCCTTGTCTTTTTACCTCAGTTCCAGAAAATATAGGAATTGAGGCGTTTAGAGATTTATTAAAAGACAAAATTTCACTTGTTTCGGGACATTCGGGAGTTGGTAAATCTTCTTTGGTTAACACTATTGCACCGCATTTGGACTTGAAAACTTCCGAAATTTCCAATTTCGCCAATAAAGGCGTTCATACAACCACTTTTGCTACTATGTTTGAGCTTGAAGATAATTCTTTCATCATAGATACCCCAGGAATTAAAGAATTAGGGCTTATCGATATAGAAAAAGAGGAGTTATCACATTTCTTCCCTGAAATGAGGGCCTTGATGGGTGCATGTAAATTTAATAATTGCCAACATATCAACGAACCCAAATGTGCTGTTATCGAAGCTGTAGGCCAAGGTACTATTGCAGCAAGTCGTTATATGAGCTATTTGTCGATGATGGACGACGACGACAACCGACGATAAACACAAAGGAGACTTATTCCTTTTTTTACTATTAAGTAGTTGTACAAAATTAGATTTAAGTTTTTTTTATTTAGGCACGAGGCAACAGGCACAAGGCAAAGAGTGTTTATTGTTTATTAAAAACGATAGATATGTTTTTGACAAGTGCCCAAAGCTGAAAGCCAAAAGCTCAAAACTTAAA
>NZ_JBMLSD010000501.1:21004-43228 GCF_049240685.1 Flectobacillus sp. | reverse complement strand
TAGATATGTTTTTGACAAGTGCCCAAAGCTGAAAGCCAAAAGCTCAAAACTTAAATTTTATCTGACGTAATAACTTAACTTACTCATTTTCTATCTAAACGCATTAATTTTAACAAATTTAAGACAATGAAACTTTGGGGTATTGATTTGGGCGGAACCAAAATCGAATGTGCTGTATTGGAGAGCAGCGAAAATATGAAGGTACTTATTCGTAAAAGGATTCCAACTGAGGCTGACAAAGGTTATGAGCATATTATTTCTCAAATCAAAAAATTAGTTGATTTGGTAGCTGACGAACTTGGTGAAAGACCGCAAAAAATTGGTTTTGCGACTCCAGGGGTTCTTGACCCAGCCACCCAAACTATGAAAAACTGTAACACGGTTTGTATGAATGGAAACCCCATGAACAAAGATTTGGAAGAGGCGTTGGGTATTTCGGTCAAACTTGCCAATGATGCCAACTGTTTTGCCTTAGCAGAGGCTTTGATGGGTGCTGGTAAAGATTATCCCGAGGCAGAGCTTGTATTTGGTGTAATTATGGGTACAGGTGTTGGTGGAGGCTTAGTCGTTCATGGCAAAGTAATCGGTGGGCAGCATGGTATTGGTGGCGAATGGGGTCATAATATCTTGGAAGAAGATGGAGACCCTTGCTATTGTGGAAAATCAGGTTGTGTCGAGAAAGTAATTGCAGGACCTGCTCTTGAAAAGTTTTATGCTACTAATGCAGGAACTCCCCTCAAGTTAAAAGAAATTTTAGAACGTCATGAAGCTGGTATCGATCCAGTTGCAACAGCCACAATAGAAAGACTTCTTGAATATTATGGTCGTGCTATTTCAACTTTAATCAATGTTTTAGACCCCAATCTTATTGTTATTGGAGGTGGCGTCGGAAATATTGATTTGTTATATACAGAAGGCTACGAGCGTATCAAGAAATATATTTTTAACGACAAAAAAATTACCACACCTATAGTAAAACCACTATTGGGTGATAGTGCAGGGGTATTTGGTGCTGCACTTTTGTAATTGTCAATAACTCGACGTGATATGTTAATTGTGTATCCGTTATTTGAAGGTATTCAAAATCAGAAATAGCCAAGCAGTTGTGCTACAGAAAGAGATATTGTCAATTCAATTTTACCTTTGATAGCCTTTATCCTTTAGTATAAAAATTAAAGTATCTTTCTTTGGAAACCATAGAATCATTTTATCAAATGCCCAAAGTTCTCTGCTGAAAGCCCAATTATGCCAATTAGATTAGCATTGTTGTATAATGATATAAAACAAAAAAGGGTTGGAATTTCTTCCAACCCTTTTTATATAACCAATGAAATTATTTACCGTTAGTCAACAATTGGAAGAATTGATCCAATTTAGGAGTTACGATAATTTCAGTTCTACGGTTCAACTTACGACCAGCAGAGTTTTCGTTAGTTTCTTTTGGCAAGTACTCCGAACGACCACCAGCAGTCATACGCTCAGGAGCTACGCTAAATTTAGTTTGCAACATACGAACAACAGAAGTAGCACGTTTTGCACTCAAATCCCAGTTATCTTTCACACAGTCAGTTGAGATAGGTACACTATCAGTGTGGCCTTCAACCAAGATGTCAAGTTCTTTGTGATCGTTTACAACTTTAGCTACTTTCTCTAACACAGCTTCTGCCTTAGCATTGATTTCTGATGAACCAGAACGGAACAACATTTTGTCAGAGATAGAGATATAAACAACACCTTTCTTCACTTCAACAGTTACATCCTCATCATTTACGTCAGCCAATGAACGTTTCAAGCTCATTACCAATGCCAAGTTGATAGAGTCTTTGCGTTGGATTGAAGAGTTCAAGTTTTGGATATATTTGCTTTGATCGTTCAAAGCATCCAAAGATTTCTTAATACTTTCAGCACCCGACTTACTAACAACTGACAAGTCAGACAAACGGTCTAACAAGTTTGTGTTAGTTTTCTTCAAGTAGTCTACTTGATCTTGCAAATCCTTCACTTGCTTAGTTTTTGCATTCAAATCCGTATCTTTTGATTGCAATTCAGCGCGCAAGTCACCTACTTTTTTATCGCAATCAGCAGCGTCAGATTTAATTTTTGCAAGAGCTTCGTCTCTGCTTTTTTCAAGTTCTACAAGCTTAGCCTGCGCCTCAGCAAACTTTTTCTTGCTAACGCAAGACGATACTAGAGGTAGTAGCGCAATAAAAAGAACTAATTTTTTCATGATAAAAATTGATGTTAATTGTACAAAAGCAATGCTTTTAAAGGTCGAATAAAGTTACAAAACGTTTTCTAAGTTTCTAACCATGTTTGACCTGCTTTTATTGTATTTTTAATTCTCAGACAAATTTCGGAAAAACTCAGCATAAATTGAAAAGCAATTGCACTTTTCAACTCACATTCTCGCTAAAACACTCATTTACAGGGGTATATTTTAATAATTTTCTAAGATTTGAATTTAACAGAATAAGAATTTGAGTTGAGCGTACGGTAGATTAAAAATACCTTAAATTTTTTCAATTACTCAATTATTAAGATTATCCGTACAAATCTGGCGTATTCAAACAATTGATATTCCCTATATTTCAATCTTTCTTTTACAAAACTAAAGAAGCCAAAATACTTAATTATAAGTATTTTGGCTTCTTTGATACAATATCGATAAAGAACCTATTAAGAGGTTCTTTTTATTTTAAAAGGATTTAATATATTTGTTAATTATGGTTTTCTGCACAAAAACCGTGATAACTGTTTTTTCGACTGCACATCGAACAAACAATCTTAGACTCAACTAGCACATCAATTTGGGCTGCACACCCAACTTCAATGCGCTAGCTGAGAATAGAATAATTTCTTAGAATACTAATTCAATGCGACCCTGCACGGTCTGCATTGAGCAGTTATTCAATGCAGTGTATTAGTTGCCCTTAAAACAAACTAATACCTGTAAAACATTTTGCCCACTCCTACTTATGACAAACTTATTGGTAAGCTTTGCTAGTCAAGGCTTGGGATATGGTGTACCTGCATGTACGCCTTCCCATTCGGACAAATATGTAACTATATTTGAAATAGCTGCAATAATCGTACCAAAAAAATTCGTACATTCTGCGATTATCACCACTTTTGTGCTAATAACATCATTGAGTGTTATTGGACAACGAATAGAGGCGCTGGGATGGAAAGCAACACCCGCTCAATCTACTCAATTTAGGAATGAAATTGGGAAAAATTCTTTAATCTTGAATCCTCAAGGTTTTTCGAACCATTTCAGTGCTTGGTTTGATTATCGTGTCACAAATGACAATGCGAATTATGCTGTAAGCCTTCAAGTTAGAACCTTATCAGACAACGCTGGTTTTAGCTATCAAGCCTATGATGTGTACGGAAAGCTCCTAACAGCCAAAGACGTTTTGTTTATAGAATCAAATAGTTCTTGGCAAAATTTATCATTTAATATAAAAGATTTACCTAGAGGTACGCATAATATCCGATTTGTAGCACATACGAATAATGCAGCTATGTCACTCGCCGAAATCAAAGTAGTTGCGCAAGAAAGAGCTTCTGCTCTGAGCCTCCATTTATACCCTAATCCAACAACAAATTTTGCAAAAGTAAATTTAAGCCCAGAGGTATCTGCTCGTGCTAACGAGCTAGCTGTGATTGGTATGGATGGCACTATTTATCAGCAAGAGGCTTTGGCTGAAAATCAAAACGAGATAACTATTTCTGTCGAAAACCTTCGCTCGGGTATGTATTTTGTTCGTGTTAATCAAAATGTAGGTAGTCCAGTAGTAGAAAAACTAGTAGTAAGACATGAATAAAAATTTACTAAAATAAAGGTCAAGAAGTATCAATCTCTTGGAACTTTGCCCCTAGGATAATTCCAAAAATTTTCATCAAAAAAGCGGTCGAAAAATATTTTCGACCGCTTTTTTTGAGGCTATCATGCAAGATTAACTTAGTTTGGGACGCAAGCATTGAGACGCAAGCATTGCGTCTCTACAGATGAATAAAAATTGTAGAATATTGACTAAGATAAAAGCAACAGAGAGTTTACATCAATAACCTGTGGCACCTATTGATTGTATCCTTGTATTCGTTAAGCTAAGTAAAGAGTCGTTATTCTAGTAACGGATACACTATTAACTGATAACTTCAGTTAATTAGCTATTATCGGCAAAAGCCCTTCTCTTCTGTATCGTTCTATTTCGAAAATCTGATATTGTAAAGGTTCGATGGCAGCATTTTCTGGTAAAAACTTTACTTTAGAATCGACTAAAAACTTACTTTTATCTCTTGAATAATTCGAAAATCCAACCCTCAACGCCAACAAAAAGGTCTTATACGAGTCTGGGAATAGACGATCTAGTATAAGACTATACACATCTAATTCCTTTGCGGCTTCGAGTCGAGCGGATGAAAAATTACTTCCCATCATAGTAGTCTCCAAAAACATCGTATCTGTGTGTTGAGAATTGGTATAAAATCCCAACCAACAATGATTGGGAGTTGTTACAATCAGTGGGTGGATGCCCATTCTATATAAGATGGAAGCAAAAAGGACTGTCCCATCTACACAATTAGCCTGTTGAGAAGCCAATGATTCGCTAGGTCTTCTTACAAATTGATGAATTACTAAAGGATATTTTTGTGCAGGTTCATTGTTTGAAGATACCAAAGAACTATATTTTACACCTCTTTGACGTAATACATTCCATACGGCAAATACTTGTCTAATCACTTCCATCCTATCATTGGTCTGATACCCTGTGATACTATTTACGATGCCTGTACGCATAATTTCGGGCATAAGCTGGTTTGTAATTACTGGATGATTTTCATTGACATAGGCCGCATACATAAAATTCATGTCATGAATAATTTTTTGTCGATGAATAAAAATAAATGGACAATCATTGATACTTCTTACCGTAATGATTTTGGTTTGCTTTTCTTTTAATACCCCATTCACATACACCAAGTAGTTCACATTTACAGGAAAAGGTTGAGTGACATTAGTCAAGACATCCCATTTATAGGCGATTTCCGGGAAAATTTGATATTTGCTACTTTTTCCATTTAGATATACAGAAAAAGAACTAGACTCCATAATTTTTGGACATTCTACCACTAGTTTCACATTGGCTGGGCCAAGTTTGAGATAAGTTATTTCAATCCCAAATTGCCCTTCGCTATCGCCAAAATAGGTTTTCTGGTCTTGTGGGGTATCATTATCTTTCAAATAATTCCGATTCACATTAGCGAGCACATAGGAAGGATAGAGTTTATCGTCCATTTCGACGATAGGCTTCCAAAAAACACCGTTACTGTCGTCAGCTTTTGAGGATTGTGCCGCAACTAGATTACTAAAAAAAAGAAGGTTGAATAAAATCAGTAGGGTATTTTTCATAGACTATACAGGTATGATTAGGAGAAAGCAAAATAGAGGTTTTTTAGGATAAAATCAATGCCAAAAAAAAGTGGTTGCCATATTCATGACAACCACTTTTTTTATGTATAACTCAGCGCTAAATTATGCCATAGAAGAATGCATAACTTCAGTTTGTTTTCTGATAGACTCCAAGTGAACAAGTTTGAATAATTCTTCCACAAATTCAGGGTACAAGCCTAAACCAGAAGCTTGTTTTGCACGATCAGCGTGTACTTGTTTCCAACGATCCAATTGTAACACAGCAACACTGTTATCACGTTTGTATTCGCCCAATTTTTCAACTACGGCCATACGAGCAGCCAAAACCTCCATCAACTCACGGTCGATATTGTCGATTTTAGCACGTAAACCAGCTAATTCGTCAGTAAACTCAACGCCGTAGTTAGCTTTACGAACCTCAAGCTCACGCAACATTTCGCCCAAAGCTTCAGGAGTCAACTGCTGAGAAGCATCAGACCAAGCTTTATCTGGATCACGGTGAGTTTCGATAATCATACCATCGTAGTTCAAGTCAAGAATACGTTGTGACAATTCCATCAACAACGAACGCTTACCAGCCATGTGCGACGGGTCACCAATCATTGGTAATTGTGGGAACAAACGTTTCATCTCAACGGCCATTTGCCACATTGGAGAGTTACGATATTTTGTTTCCTGAGCATTAGAGAAACCACGGTGAATTGCACCGATTTTCTTGATGCCAGCACCTTGTAAACGTTCAAAAGCACCAACCCAAAGCGCTAAGTCTGGGTTAACTGGGTTTTTCACTAATACAGGAACATCAACACCTTTCAACGCATCTGCTAAATCTTGTACGTTGAATGGGTTTACAGTTGTTCTTGCACCAATCCACAATACATCAACACCATATTTCAATGCTAACTCAATATGTTCAGGATTTGCTACTTCGATTGCTAATGGTAATCCAGTTTGTTTTTTTGCTTCAGCTAACCATTGTAAAGCTGGTTCTCCCATGCCTTCAAAACTACCTGGACGAGTACGTGGCTTCCATACACCTGCACGCATGATGTGTGCATAACCTTCCGCTTTGATTCGGTTGGCTGTTTCGAGTACTTGTTCTTCTGTTTCAGCAGAACAAGGACCTGCAATAATTAAGGGTTTGCCGTCAGTATTAATCCATTCCTGCATCGGCACTACGTCTAAATTTGCGTTCATTGGCAAACAGTATTAATTCAAGTAAAAAAATATAAATTTATACAATACATTTGGGTTTTTAAAAGTATCTCTCAACTTCAAAGATTACTGTTATCTTTGTTTTGATTTGACATTTTAGGAAGCCAGTAAACTTTATAATTCTCACACCAATAAGAACTTTAAAATCTAACTTAGCATAGGATAAATAAAAAAATCCTACCCCAATGTATTTTTGTATTATTCTAATATACTATATTTGCACGTTTTAATTAATTTTAAGCAATTAACACACTACTTAACAATGTGATACTAAGGGTTTTTAATTAAAACTTTTTTGAAAACTCCATCACCATCTAACAACCATATTAGTCGATATTTCGTCTTTGAACATGACTAAAACATCCATTTCACAACCGACGATGAAAGCCGATAAAATATCCTTTGAGGACACGTCTATCGCATTTTCAGACAAATCTGATTTACAATTAAAGAAGATGTATCTCATCTTTGCAAGTATGAATCAGAACTGGCTTGTAAAGTTAGGAACTTTTTTTATCAAACTGTTCATTTTTCTTCATTTTCCTATCAAAAAACTGATTAAATCTACGGTATTCGAACAGTTTTGTGGAGGCGAAACATTGCTTGAATGCAATAAGGCAATAGAAAATTTGGACAAAGCTAAGATTGGCACAATTTTGGACTATTCCGTGGAGGGAGAAGACAACGAATCTAGTTTTGAGCTTACAAGAGCAGAAATTATCAAAACCATTGAAAAGGCACAGAATAACGGTGCTATTCCGTTTGCGGTTTTCAAGGTAACGGGTATTGGTAGTACTGAATTACTGGAAAAAGTACAAAGTGAAACTCCATTGACTCCAGAAGAATCTTCTGCCTTTGAGAGAGTTCACCAAAGAATGTTTGACTTGTGTAACAAGGCCGCTGAACTAAATGTTCGCATTTTTGTAGATGCTGAGGAGTCTTGGATTCAAGATACAATAGATGCCCTAACTTATGACATGATGGAAAGATTCAATAAACAAGAATGTATTGTTTACAACACTTTCCAAATGTACCGTAAGGATATGCTCGAAAATTTGAAAAAAGCTACAGAAATCGCCAGAGAGAAGGGCTATTTACTTGGAGTGAAGCTGGTACGTGGTGCCTACATGGAAAAAGAGCGCCAGCGTGCGCATGAGGGTAACTATTGTGAGCCTGTACACGAAACTAAGGAAAATACAGATAAAGATTTTAACTTGGCGGTGGAATACGCTGTGGAAAATAGAGATGCGATTTCAATCTGTGTGGGTACTCACAATGAATACAGCTGTAAGTACCTAGCCAAATTGATGGAGCAACATAATATTTCAGCTACAGATAAACATTTTTACTTCGCACAATTATTGGGCATGTCTGATAATATTTCTTACAACTTGGCCAATGCGGGTTATAATGTAGCAAAATATGTTCCCTACGGACCAGTGGAGGCGGTAATGCCATACTTGTTCCGTCGTGCTGCCGAAAATACATCGGTGGCAGGCCAAGCAAGTCGTGAATTTACCTTGATTAAAAAAGAAATGATTCGTCGCAAAAAGTAAAAAACATACTTTACCAAAAGAATCCTAAAAACGCCACAGACTATTTTGTCGTCGTGGCGTTTTTATTTTGTACCTTTGCGTTTCAAAAACAAACTATTCGTTTGTTTATCCGTTTTATATATTAACTGCCACCTTGCTCATGGTCTTGTGAGAGTTTTGATGTGGCAAAATTCTAAACAAAATGTTTCGTTCCCCATACAAATATTTTTGGCTTACTTTTTTACTTATTGTCATCGACCAACTTATCAAGCTTGCAATCTATCACTTTTTGAAATACGAGGGCAACGAAGTACCTGTTATTGGCAACTTTTTTAAGCTTCATTATGTCTTAAACAAAGGTATGGCGTTTGGCATTACCCTTGATTTTCTTCCAAAAGGATACAGTAAAATTGTCCTAAGTCTTTTCAGAGTTTTTGCGATGGTAGGTATTGGATATTATCTCACCAAACTGGCAAAGAAAAATGCGCATGAAGGATTACTTTGGAGTATTGCAGCCATTTTGGGGGGAGCAATCGGAAACGTAATCGATAGTACTTTCTATGGTGTATTGCTTCATAACGCGCCTTACGACTCTCCTACCCCGTGGTTTCATGGCCAAGTAATTGACATGTTTTTCTTTGACTTTTATCAAGGCTGGATTCCAGAATGGGTGCCTATTTGGGGTGGAAGCTGGTATTCGACACCGATTTTCAATTTTGCAGATGCTGCAATCTTTTGTGGTGTTGTTGCTATCATGATTTGGCAAAACACGTTTTTTGCTTCTTTGGAACCTTCTCCTGCGCCCGTGGGTGCTTCGTCAGAGGTAGACCTAAATGCTGCCGACACCAATGAATCGATATCGACCCAAGAATAGCCTTAAATAGATAGAATATGAAAATAGAAATAATCATTGGCATCTTATGGATTGTATACGGAATTCTTCATTCTGTATTAGCCTCTAATGAAGTAAAGAATAAACTAAACTTTCCGTACTACAGATTGGCATATACAATTGTTTCGATTGTCCTGATTCTCCCTATCTTATATTTTCAAGTTACAATACCATCAGAGCTTCTGATGCCCTCTAGCACAGCCAATAACATCTTTGGTGGCTTGATGATTAGTTTGGGGATTTATATGCTCTTTATGTCATTCAAACAATATGATTTGAAAGCATTTTTAGGTATTCAAGCCGAAGCACCCGCCCAACTAATTACGGATGGAATTATGAGTGTGGTACGCCATCCTTTGTATTTGAGCACTTTGGTTATAGTTTGGGGTGTTTTTGGAATCACAAGTACCGCCAACAACCTTGCCATGGCATTAGCACTAACGGCTTATATTCGAATTGGAATCTATTTTGAAGAAAAAAAACTAGTTCAAATTTTTGGTAAAACTTATGAAAAATACCAAAAAGAAGTGCCTATGTTAATTCCAAAATTGTAGGAGATTATTTCAAAAATGAAGCTTATTCTTAAAATATCATTGCTGCTCAACATCTTGTTTGGAGCAGCTTTTTTTTGGATTTTATATCATTATACAGATAAAATCATGCAAAAGATTTCTACAGAAAATACGACCGTACTTCTGTTAGGCGATTCGATATTGGCACAAGAAAACTGGTGTAAATGGTTAGGAAGATTAGATATCAGTAATCAAGCTTATGGAGGAGCAATTACGCAACAAATCAGATGGAACATAGGACATGGATATCCTCAACATACAAAAGTGCTAATCTTAAATGGCGGAATCAATGATTTATTTTCGGGGGTTCCTGTTCAACGTATTCTTGAAAACTACCAAGTTTTTATTCAGCAAGCCCAAAGGCAATCAATTAAGGTAATCATCAATAGCTGCATATATACCGAAAATCAGGCTGAAATCAATCAGAAGGTAAAAGTGCTCAATGAAGGCATTCAAAAGCTCTGCAAGGAAGAACATGTACATTATTGTGATATAAATCAAAAGCTTAGCCAAGATGGATTTCTCTTGTCAGAATATAGCCTAGACGGAGTACATTTGAAAGCCAGTGCTTATCAGATTTGGTCAGAAATGTTAAAAGGTTTACTATGAATACAACAAAAAAGCCCAAGGAAATCTTGGGCTTTTTTACATTGAAACAATCAATGATTATTTTTTTGGAGCTGCTGGCGCCGCTGGAGCTGGAGTAGCCGTTACAGGCTTAGGCGTTACGCCCATTTTCTTCAATACCAAATCAGAGATGTTAGCATCGTCTGGAGCGTGCAATACGATTGGTGTTGTGCCTTGGCCTGCATCGTAGTTGAATACGTAAGTGTAAGCATTTTCTTTAGCTACAACGTGCATATTGTCTTCGATTTTTTTCAACAAAGGTTGCAACAACTGAGCTTGTTTCTTTTGCAAAGAAGTAGCTGATGACTGACGGAATTCTTCGATTTCATTTTGAAGGTTTTGTAAGATTTTCTCTTTATCAGCTTTAATTACCTCATTCATTGTTGATGCATTTTTCTCATATTCAGCATATTTCGCTTGAAAATCTTTGATTTTACCTTGCAACAAGTTTTCGTATTGAGTTTGCGTAGTTTTCAATTCAGCTTCTACTTGTTTTGCTTCTGGTAATTGGTTCAATACGTAATCTAAGCTAATGTAACCAATTTTTGTTTGTGCATTTACGTTAGAGGTAGCCAATGCCACAATAGCAAACAAGGCGATAAAAAATTTGTTCTTCATTTTTGTCATTTGGATTTGTTAATTAGTTTTTTTTGTTTGTTTTCGCTTTGGAGTTTCCTGCTGGTTCCTCTTTGGCATTGTTTTGTTCTTCTTTTTCTTTTTCCTTTAGCTGTTCAACCGAGATGCCCAATTCTTCCATCACATAATCAGTGTAATCATGGGTAGGGTTTGTATAAATCATCACTAGACTGTCTGAGGCTTTATCAAAGATAAAATCAAGTCTTTTTAGTTTAACGATTTTTTCGGTAGCTCTTACAATCTGGTCCAAAATAGGACGCATGATTTCTTGTTTTTTCTTAAAAAGCTCCCCATTTAGTCCAAACACTTTATTTTGGAGTTCTTTTACTTCTTTATCTTTTTCATTAATTGTACGGAGTCTTTGCTGGCGCATTTCCTCTGTAAGCAATACTTCTTCGGCACGGTAAGCTTTTTCAAGTTTGGCAACTTCCTCACTCTTTTCAGAAATCTCTTTAACCCATTTAGTTGTGAGTTTTTCAATGTCTTCCTGCGCCTTTTGATATTCAGGCATTTTGGAGGTAATGTACTCTGTATCGATATAGCCAATCTTTTGTCCAATGCTACTCAAACAAGCACTAAAGAAAACCAAAATTAGTAAAAAAATCTGCTTATTCACGTTGATAAGGGTTATTTAGTTAAAACTAAGGTGGGTTCTGTATGTGCTAATATCTAAGTAAAATAAGGTGCAACTACAGTTCCTGTTTTGCATTTGTTAAAACATTAACGATTACAGTATGAGTAATATTGAATTTTGAAATTGCTAAATACCTAGATTAACAAATGCTTAACAAATATATACTGATTTTGTCGAGTGTAAAATGACAAACCCAAAAACTCCTTTACAAAACAAGTGAAACTCGGCTTTAATAGCAATAAAGGGTAACAAGAACACGAGGCTCTTATTACCCTTTACAAAATGTCAAATAACTATCGGATTTGCTGACCAATTGAGAAAGTAAAGGCTTGGCGACCAAAATCTGACACACCAGGAACTTTATCAAACGCCCATCCGTAATCGATACCAATCATACCAAATGCAGGCATGAAGATACGAGCACCAAGTCCTGCCGATTTGTATAGCTTGAATGGATTATATTCTTGGTAGTTGGCAAAGTTGTTACCACCTTCAGCAAAAGCTAACAAGAAAATGGTAGCAGATGGATTAAGTGATACAGGATAGCGCATTTCCATTACAAACTTATTGTATGCCACACCACCATTTGGAACTGTACCCTGTGAACCTAAGATACGATCTTTATAACCTCTCAAACCAATAATATCGCGGCTAGCAATTGCAAAACCAGTCATCATACCCGAGCCACCTACGTCAAAACGCTCGAATACAGAAATATCTTTTTTCGGATTGTAACTTCCCAAGAACCCTAAGTGAGTACGCATGTGGAATACCAATTTGTTCGTAATAGCAGTAAACCAACTGGCATCAAACATCCATTTATGATATTCAATCAAGGTACTATTAACATTTCCACTAATCAATGAATAGGGAGGTGTTAAGGATGCAGTTAAGGAGAAACTAGACCCATATCGAGGGAAAGTTGGGTTATCAATACTGTTACGAGACAAGTTCGTTACAAAAGCAATCGACAATGATTTTCCTTCTGGGTATCCATAATAACTAGAACCTAAACCAGCAATGTCAATCAATGACAACGAAAGTGAGTTGCTCAATGAGAAATAGTCATCTGGCCATTTCAAGCGTTTTCCTAAACTGAACGACAAACTCGTACTGTTGAAGTGAGCATTATTTTGTGCATTTGTTGCACTATCTTGTTGTGCTGTTGTCAAAGTAGATGTCGTCGTTCCTGTACCGTATCCGTATCCATACCCATATCCATAGGCATAAGGATTCGACAAATAATTGTATTGCTGAATCTTATACGGGTACGAGATATTACGACTCAATGTTACCGAGAATGAGTTTGGTTTTTTACCACCTAACCAAGGCTCAGTAAATGACAATGAATAGTTTTGATAAGCAACACCATTCGCTTGGAAACGAACCGATAGCTTTTGGCCATCACCCGAAGGAAGTGGCTTCCACGATTCCCAATTACCGATGTTTTTGGCAGAGAAGTTATTGAAAGTTACCCCGAGAGTACCCACAAATCCAATATAACCGCCCCAACCACCAGACAATTCAATTTGGTCAGAAGGTTTTTCTTCTACGTTGTATTCAATATCTACCGTACCATCCGCTTTTGGAATTGGGTTTGGTGTAATCTTTTCAGGGTTGAAGTATCCAATCGTTGATAATTCACGTACTGTACGGATGATTGCAGATTTATTAAATTTCTGACCTGGTAATGTTCTAATCTCACGCATTACTACGTGGTCAGAGGTTTTTGTATTACCATTAACAATTACTTTATTGATGGTAGCTTGCTTACCCTCAGTAATACGGAAAGTGATATCGATAGAATCGCCAACAACGGCAGTTTCGACAGGCTCGCATTGGAAATACAAATAACCATTATCCATGTAAGCCGAACTAACATCTTCTTGAGGCTTACCATTTAGGCGTTTTTCCAAATCTTCGGTGTTGTAAATATCACCTTTTTTCACCCCTAAAATTTCAGTCAATACCGAATCTGGATAAATATAGTTGCCTTCCCAGAAAATATTGCGATAATGGTACTGGCGACCTTCCTCAATCTTGAATATTACCTTTACTGTTCTATCGCTGTCTTTGTAAACGGAGTCTTTCAAAATTTGAGCATCACGATATCCTTTTTTGTTGTAGTATTCAATCAACTTACCCTTATCCTCTTCAAATTTTTTAGGAACGTATTTGGATGGAGTAAAAATCCTCCAGAATTTTTTCTCTTTTGTACCCTTTAATTTGCGCTTTAGGGTACTTAATTTCATTTCTGATACCCCATCAAACTGGATTTTAGAGATTTTTACTTTATCTCCTTTTTTGATATAAATCTTCATGGTAGCATTATTACCACGAAGAGTATCCGTTCTCTCAGCAATCTTTATTCCCACATTCAAGAAACCTTTTTCCTGATAATGCTTTTTGATAGCCAATTCGATATTCTTTTTAACAGTTGCGGTAATAATCTTACCCTTATAGGTTTTTATTTTATCAGAAAGCGTTTCTTGCTCGCCCTTTCTAATACCATTGTATTCAATTCTAAAGAGACGAGGACGTTCTTTGAGGTGAATTACGAGCCAAATTTTATTACCTTCGATTTTAGCTGCTTGTACTTCAACCTCCTCAAGGATACCCTGATCCATTAATTTTTTAATGGCAGATGAAACAGCATCACCAGGTACTTTAATTTTATCACCTACACGAAGACCCGATAAGGTAATCATGGAGTTTCCGTCATAAAATTTAGAACCAGATACCACGATATCCGCAATTTCATACTCTTGAGGTGAAGCATAGTTAAGCTCTGTTTGAGCTGGTGCTGTTGGACGCCCCATACCACCAAACCTCAACTGAGCTTGTGTAATAAATGAAAGAAGGGTTAAGCAAAACAGAAAGGAATATTTCTTCATTGTATAGTTTTTGTTAGTCATAATTAGAGGTATGCTGTGTGTTTTCATACCTGTGGCTAACTATTCTGTGACACGCTCTTTGTTTTATATACTTTTTTTAATCTGTTCGGATGTTCGGCCAAATCTTCTTTCTCTTACCTGATAGTCGCTTATAGCAATATGTAAATGCTCGCGACGGAAATCAGGCCAGAAAAGATCTTCAAAGATGTATAATTCCGCATAAGCTAATTGCCAAAGCATAAAATTACTAATGCGGTGGTCACCACCTGTTCGGATCATCAAATCTGGGTTGGGGATACCTTTAGTATCAAGCGAAAGTTCGAAATTTGACTCATTAATATCGTCGAGGCTCAAAGTTCCTTCTTTTACTTGTTGTGCCAACTTTTTGGCAGCATTCACAATATCCCATTTTCCACTGTAGCTCAAAGCCAAAATCACGGTGAGTCCTGTATTTTTTTTGGTATCTTCGATGGCAGAAAGCAATTCTCGTCGAGAGTAATCAGGTAAAGCACTAGTATCTCCAATTGTATCCAAACGCACATTATTTTTGTGCATAGTTGGTACTTCTTCTTTGATAGTTTTTACTAGTAAATTCATCAGACCATCTACCTCTGCTTTGGGTCTGTTCCAATTTTCGGTAGAAAAAGCATAAAGTGTTAAGTATTTTACTCCTAATTCACCACAGCCCTCTATCACTTCCTTAACGGCTTTAAGCGCATTACGATGTCCAAAAATTCTATCCGTAAAGCCTTGCTGCTTAGCCCATCGGCCATTCCCGTCCATGATAACGGCTATGTGTTTTGGTAGATTGTTTCGGTCTAATTGTTCTTTCACTGATTTAACACTTTTTAACAAACAGTTGGATTAAAAAGGGCTCATTACACGCTGATTTGTCCGTTTTTGAACCAATTTGATGGTTTCCAAAAGCTTTCAATTCTCGCTCTATTCTTTCCTAAAATGCCCTAAAAGCCTCTAATTTACATATATCTATTAAGATTATTGCAAATTTAACGAAATAAAGCCCCTATTCAAAATGGCAACATGCTTATTGAGCATTCTATAGAGGATTAAAATACAAAAAGCGCTCACCGAACTTTACCTCGATGAACGCTCTAATTTTATTGGTAATATTTTTCTAATCTTCTGCTTGCTTGGTTTTTCCTTCTCGGTTTTACGGCTGTTGTACTAACCAAGCACTCAAACTTTTCATTAATTTGGAGGACAATATATTTTGATAAATTTAAAACTTAGAGTCAAGCTTGTATAATAGTACATATCTCTTTTTGAATAATCATTTTGCTGAGTTTTTGGTAAACTAGGGTCGTCTCCTCCGAGGTTATCCAAATAATCTGTGAATGTTTTTCGCGTGCCAAATTCAAAGTTTAAATCCCATGGTCCTTTGATATTGTATTTGATACCTACCCCAAATGGCAAAACAATTTGGTTCTGTTTATAATCTGCTGTAGGATTATCTCTTGGTGAAAACTTCATAAATCCAAGGCCTCCAAACACATAGGGTGTCCAATCTTTGTGATAGCGATTATATTGATAGTTAAAAAAATTGTACTCAGCAGTTACAGCCAATTCGTTGATAGTCGTCGAAAAAGTCTTGCCTCTCAATTGATTAAAGGGGTCGCTACTATTCTTGTCATCACCTGCAATGGTTCCCATTAATGCACTAGCACGGAACGACAAATCCTTTTTGAGATTATAGCGAAAAAAGATATTTCCACCAAGTTTTGCGGTGCCTATCTGTAAATCTGGGGAAATATCGCCTTTGTAGTTCATTGCCCCCACCCCTGCTCCGATTTCGATTTTTTGAGCCATCAATTGTGTTGATACCAAAACTGCTATTGCTAGTATCCACACATATACTTTCAAGTTGGTCATAAAATAATGGAAAAGTCGTTTTTTCTCGCGAACAAAAAAGTCAGGCATTAAATCCTGACTTTTAGGCTTGTAGAGTATGCTCGATTCTTTTGGAAATAAAAATGATTTCTAAATTTTTATAAATTCCTAACGAAGTGGAGGACACTTTATTTTAGTTGGGATATAATAAATCAGCTTGATGGTAGTAAGCATGTACGAATCCTTGTATTTGCTATTACCGCGGGCATCGGTTCTATCCGAGAAACCTGGTACCGACGCATAAGTAAATGGGTCTACTCCCGAACCTGGCGTATATACACCAATGGCTGTTAGATAATCAATCACCCCAGTTGTACGGTCTTTACCCGAATAGGCAGCGGTACGCTCCAAGGTACGATTTGCCATGGCCACCGACAAGGCGCTTTGTGTACCTAAATCGGCAGGGTCGGCATAGTTGCCACCCACATCGTCCAGATAGTCTGTCATCGTAAATCTATATCCAACTTCCAGCCCCAAGTCAAAGTTCTGGTTAAGTTTGTAACGAACCCCGATACCAATTGGCGCCGATACGCTAATTAACGAATAAGGTTGAGCGTATCCTGGCAAACCCTGTCCTTCGGTATGCAAAGGCTGTAAACGAACCCATTCGCTTTGGTCTGGAAATAGCGTTCTGTCAGGTTTGGCTACTGGGTCATGAGCAAAAACCGCAACCCCACCAAAAATATAAGGCACTACAGCTGCACGCCGAGGCGAGCCTTTGGCAGTTCTCACAAAATCGTATTGGCCTACTATCGAAAATTCTTTGATATCGTTACGAAAATGGAGATTTCTCATAAAATTTGCTTCATAACCAGCCACGCCCTCCATGTAGTTATCATCGCCAAAAATTCTTGCCCAGGTTAAACCAAACCTCAAACCAAATTGTGGTGACAACTGACGAGTAAAATTGAATGAGGCATTCCAACGAGCACCATTCATGGTAGATTGCAAAAAGCGATTATAAGGTGATAATTCTCCATAGTAGTGAGACGAACCTACACCGATACTCACTGACGAAAAAGCTTCAAAGGTTTTCCTTTTTTTAGGTTGGTCTTTGCTTCCAAACAAGTTTGAAAACTTAAACTGAGCATGACTTTCATGGAAACTAAGCGCACCTAACATCAAGAAAACTACTAGTGCAATATTTTTTTTCATAAGTCGGTTCTATATACTTCGGGTTTGAAAGCGTGTTATTTCGTGATTGTTAAGGTAAATATATGTTAATAAACGTTAATATTTCTCTTTTGGTATGAGTTTGAAACGTTAATTGATATTTGAAATATGCTAATTTCGAATATCTAGTCCCCAATTTAATTTACTTCGCAAGGTATTCAAAAAATTGGTATTGGAGAGTTTTACTAAATTGGCCTTAAATTTTTCTCTTTCCATTCTGATTTTCACATTTCCATCCACGACTTTGGATCTTGCATCAAGTGAAATTAAGTAATTCGCACTCCTACTTTCGACTTCAAAATCTAAGATTGATTCGGTCGTAACTACTAATGGACGTACATTCAGGTTATGAGGACTCATAGGTGCAATAACAAAAATATCGGATGTTGGCATCACCAAAGGCCCTCCAACGCTTAGGTTATAGCCCGTCGAGCCTGTTGCTGTGGCAATAATTAGGCCATCTGCCCAGTAGGCGTTTAGATATTCACCATTAAGATAGGCTTTCACAACAATCATCGATGAAGTATCGGTTTTCATAATACCCAATTCATTCAGTCCAAAATTTAGCCCATCAAAAATATCCACTGGCTGTCCATTGATTTGAGTGCTTATGCTCACCAAGGTACGCTTATCAAGACTATAGTTTTCTTTGAGCAACTCATCCAAACTTTCTTGAATCTTATCTGGAGATATAGTAGCCAAAAATCCCAATCTTCCGGTATTAATTCCGAGAATAGGCGTCTCATTGCTTCCTACGTGCGTAACTGCGTCGAGAAGTGTACCATCGCCACCCAAACTAAATACAAACTGTGCATCGGCTAAGTCTTTCTGAGAAGTATAAATGGCGGTTGAACGATATACAACTCCTTTTTCTTGGAGAAATTGATGATATGATTCCGATATTTGTAAAGATATCCCTTTGGCTTCGAGGGTATCAAACATGCTTTGCACAAATGGCTTTACGGAATCGTTGAAGTTACGCCCATGAATGGCTATTTTCATTCTACTAAAAATCTTTAATGCTTTAAATCAAATAAAAAGGGGATTCTTATCAAAATCGCATGAGAAGAATATGTGAATATCTTTTAGAACAAAAAAAGAGATTCATTTTGGAAAAGGCAAATTTAAGACTTGAATTTGCAAGAAATAATAAAACCCATAAGATTTAACAAATTCTTATGGGTTTTTAAGTTTTTACAAATCAAGATACTTCATCAGCATATCAAAGCGCTCCTTATCTGGAGTCACTATGGGCTCGAAGGCATAAGCACCAATAATATGATAATCAAATCGTTCGAGGGTGGCCACAACCGGAGATATGTCCCTTCTATTTAGCTTCAGTGTCAAAATATCTCTATAATGAGACAATTCGTCGCCACTGGTGTAGTAGCTACTAATCACTTTGGTGTCGTTGGCCTCGATAAGTCGACTAATTTCTGATAACGAATAATCTCGATTCTCAATAGCGATTTCGATGATTGCTCCGAGTTCTTGAGAGCCTAACTTTTTGGTTAACTCATTCAGCAACTCGTTGATGAGGATAGTTCCAACAAAACGCTGTTCATGGTCAAGAACAGCAATTACCTCTAAGTCGTATTTTTGCGATTGTGCTAAAACCTCGTAAAGGTGTTGGTGATCCAACACAAAAACTTCTGGACATTCGGGTTGTAAGGCAACTATTGGGAGCGATTCGTTCGCGTCCATTAAGATATCCTGACTTATCAATCCACGATATTCGCTATCTTCTACAATGGCCAGTTGCCCAACCTTATAATCCTCCATCCACCCCAATGCATCTCCAACTGTATCATTGGATTTCAGAATAGGTAAAACATGATTTATTATATCTTTTGCAAGCATTGTAATAAAGTGGTAAGTTGTTTTGAATAGAAAACTCCAAAACTAGGTTCTTATTGTTTTCTATTTTTTTAAAATTAATGATTAAATGGCAACTTCCCAATTTGATAAGTCAAATATTTGCTTGCTAGCAGGCCAATTCTAATTGTGTGATTGGTGTTTTTTCTAACCAAGTACTCAATATTCTATTAAACTCTTCAGGTCGTTCCATCATCGGAGCATGACAGCATTTATCTATAAAGTGAAGCTCAGAATTTTCGATAAGTCGATTAAATTCATGCCCTACTTGTGGCGGAGTAATGGTATCGTTGAGGCCCCAAACCAACAAAGTTGGTACTTTGATATTAACAACTTCTTTGGCCATATTGTTTCTTTGGGCCGATTTTGCAATAGCAATAATACGAATTACCTTCTGCGCACTATTAGTAATATCAAAAACTTCATCGATTAGTTCCTTAGTGGCTGTTTGAGGCTCATAAAATGTGTACTCTACGCGCTCTTTAATGTATTCGTAGCTGCCACGTTTTGGATAAGAGCCACCCATTCCATTCTCAAACAATCCAGAGCTGCCCGTGAGTACCAATCTCTTAACTTTAGTAGGGTTGTTCAAAGTGAAAATCAATCCTACATGACCACCAAGCGAATTCCCCAAGACGGTCAGATTATCAAGTCCCTTCCAAGCAACAAAGCCCTCTATAAATTCGGTAAGCCCTTCGCAGCCAGCCTTTGTGATGGGCATGGTATAAATTGGCATCATCGGGATGATAACACGGTAGTCTTTTTTAAAACCTTCAATTACGCCTTCCCAGTTGCTCAAAGCACCAAAAAGACCGTGTAACAACATCAAGGTTTCTCCTTGACCTTCATCAATATATTTATAGCCGTTTTCTTCGTGAATCTGGTAGCTCATATCTTTTGAGGTTTTATTGTTGATCAAATTTTGCAGTCATTAATTCAATCAAATAACGTTGATTAGTTTTTGGATAAATTCAATATTTTTCTGAATAATTACTAGTAAAAAATATCCTACAAAAAACATAGACTATCTGATAGTTTTCTAGTTTATTTTCTTCTTCAAAATATACACAAAATCGAATCTTAATGATTTACCAAAATGGTTTTGTTCAATTTTAGACCTGATTTATCTCTATGCAAAATAACAAAAAATATCTAAAATAATCCTAGTTTTTACCTAAAGGGTTCAAAAAAGTTTTAATAAAAATGAATAACAAATAGTCATTTTATTTTATAAATCATTAAAATACAGTCAATTAACACAAAACTCCAAATAATGTTGATTTTATTCATTTTATAAAAAATTAATAATTAAGTATTTTATTCTTAAAATCAAAAAAATCTTATATATAAAAATAATACAATTTTCCTTTATTTTGTCATACGACAGGATTATTGCTCCAAAAGCAGATTTTTGTCAGTAGGTTTTATTTTGTTTAACTTTTCTTAAACAAAATGAATAAATTCGTACTTTAACTTTGTATACAGATAAAAAATCAGGATAAATGGTACTAATTATTGGAGCAGGAATAGCAGGTTTGACTTGTTCTGCCAACCTGTATTCGAAGGGCGTCGAAGTGCTCATCGTTGAGGCATCTGATGGAGTTGGTGGGCGTGTAAGAACAGATGTAAAAAATGGATTTTTATTAGATAGAGGTTTTCAGATTCTGCTGACAGCCTATCCCGAAGCTCAAGAAATTTTAAATTTTGCTACCTTAGATTTAAAAGCATTTCAATCAGGCGCTTTAATCAAAGCAACTGAGGGTTTTGAAACACTTTCAAATCCGTTTGAAAACCCCAATCAGATTTTTCAAACGGTTTTTTCATCGGTTGGCTCACTTGCCGATAAACTACGTATTTTGAGGCTTATTTGGGATACCCAAAACTTAGATGAAGAAATTATGACTTTGCCTTCTGAAAGTACATTAGATTTTTTAGGAAACTATGGATTTTCGGAAAAGTTCATTCATCAATTTTTCATGCCGTTTTTTGGTGGAGTATTTCTCGAAAATGAATTAAAAACCTCTGCTTCATTTTTTAAATATATCTTCGGTAAATTTTATGAAGGACAAGCGGTGATTCCGTCGGGTGGTATGCAAAAAATTGCTGAGCAAATAGCCCAAAAACTACCTGCCAATACAATCCGACTTAATTCGAAAGTTATTCAGATTGATGCAAACAAGGCGATTTTATCAAATGGCACAAGTATACCTTTTGATAAATTAGTGGTGGCAACAGATAGTTTCCAGGCATCTAAATTACTTAATCGACCTGCGCCATCAAGCTATAACAGTACAACCTGTACTTATTTTGCTGCGTCAAAATCGCCTCTTGATAAACCAATGCTGGCTTTGAATCCAGATAGAAGTGGATTGATTCATAATATGTGTGTACCAAGTGATATTGCCCCACAATATGCTCCAGAAGGTAAATCACTTATTTCTATATCAACCCAAAACGCGCCAAAACTTTCTGATAGCGATTGGGAAAATACGCTAAGAAAAGAACTAATAGGCTGGTTTGGTGAAGAAGCCAGGTCGTGGGAGTTTCTGAAAAAATATGAAATCAAAGAATCACTCAATCCATTTCCAGCGGGTAGCGTATATAACCCTAACTTTGAGGTTTCAAAACATGTTTACCAATGCGGAGATTGGACTTGCTATCCTTCGCTCAACGGAGCCATGTTGTCTGGAAGAAAAGTAGCAGAATTGATTGTAGATTCAGTAAAAAGGTAAGAAAGTAGGCTGTGGGCTGTAGGCTATAAGCTGTGGGCTGTAGGCTATAAGCTGTAGGCAAAAGGTCTTTATCATTTCATAAAAAAGTACTTTT